>CBFGLP010001094.1:0-11003 GCA_965649595.1 uncultured Myxococcales bacterium
CGAGGTCGACGTTGCTGTCGACGTTGACGATCACCGCGTGGCCGCTCGCGTGCCGCTCGAGCACTCCGGCCAAGATGCTGGCCTTGCGGTTCGGTCCACGGTTCGGCACGAGCTCGACCGCCGCGTCGACGCCCGCCGCACGCAGCTGCTCGAGCGCGACCAGCAGGATCGGGTACGCGCGATCTTGCTGATCGTCGACCGCCATCACGACCTTCAACGACGCGGTGCTGCGTAGCCGCGTGACCGAGAGCAGGTTGTCGAGCAGGCCAGGATCCTGCCCGGCGCAGGGCCGCATCAGCAGCACGCGGAGCGGCTCGCTCGTGCTCGGCGTGGGCAAGCTCGCCAGCCGTCGGGCGAGCGCTCGTCGACGCAGCACCGCACCGATCGCCAACCATGCGAGCAAGCTCGCCCAAGCCACCGCCAACCAGGCGACGCCCTCCAGCAGGGTCTGCGCGAGGCCCGGGAGCGCGGCGAGCATGCGCCCGTGATACCTGGAGCGAGCTCGGCCCAGCAAGCTGGCCGCGCGAAGTCGAGCCGGTCTACCCCGGAGCAGGGGTCACGTCGGTGATCGGGATGTTGACTGACCGCGAGGGGGCAGGCGGCGCGGTCGTGATCTCCGTGGCCGCCGTGGTCGAGGGGCCGAAGGGCGTCGCGCGGCTCAGCGTCTCGATCAACGCCCGCTCGGTCTCGCGGCTCAGCGAGGTGTGCATGACCGTCCCCCCGAAGCGAGCCACCTGCTCGAGCACCCGGTCGGGCGTCACCTGCTCGATCAGCAGGGACAACGCCGCGCTGCCGGGCACGATCCCGGCACCGAGCTCGCGCATGAAGTCGTCGTCGATGCCGACGTCGCTCAGCGCTCCCGAGATCGCCCCGGCCAGGGCCCCGACCACGGCCCCGAGCAGCGGCGCGGCAAACAACGCTCCGATCAGCAGCCCCCACAGGGTGCCCCCGATCGCCCCCGCGACCCGAAGATCACGGCTCTGTTGCAGCCGGACCTTGCCATCGGCACGTCGGGTCACGATCACCGCATCCTCCAGGCGAATCAGGTGTTGCGTCTCGAGCTTGCGGAGCACGGACAGCGCCTCTTGGGCGCGCTGCGGGTTCGGGTAGCCGACGACAATGAGCTCGCTCATGCGGACCTCCAGCGGCGGTGTAGCGGATGTCGTTGGGCTGTCCACGCCCCGACCCCGCGTCGGACCGCCGCGCGGCTTGGGGCCCGCGACTCCCGCTGGGCTCTGGCGGACTTCTGATCCCGAGGCGACAGGCTCGCGCGAACCCTGGTATTTTGCGGCCCGCGTGAGCTCCCCTCATCACGCCAATGACGAAGCGCGCCACCCCTGCCTCGAGGTCCTCGAAGGCCGGAGCAAGGGCCGCGTGTTCGCGCTGCTCCGCCGGCACACGATCATCGGTCGCAGCCCTGGCGCGGACATCCGCATCGAGGACTCCGGCGTGTCGCGGCGCCACGTCAAGCTGAGCATCGGCGAAGACGGCTCGATCGTCGTCGCCGATATGCGCTCGACCAACGGCATGATCGTCAACGGCGAGAAGCTCGAGCGCGCGACCCTGCGCGAGGGCGATACGCTGCGGCTCGGCCCCGACGCCCTGCTGCGCGTGCGCATGCTCGCGCAGGCCGAGATCCACGATCGGGTGGCCGACGAGCTGATCGACGAGCCGATCGACGAGCCAGCCGAGAGCGGCAGCTCGCTGACTCGCACCGAGGATCGCTTGCTCGAGCGCGACGAGGTCACGGTGATCGCCGCGATGCGTCCGCGCCCGAAGGCCGAGGACCTACCGCTGAGCGCTCGCCAGATCGAGGTCGGCCGACTCGTCGCGGCGGGGCTTACCAACGCGGGCATCGCCGAGCGGCTGGGCATCAGCCCGCGGACGGTGACCAGCCACCTCGATCACATCTACGGGCGCCTGGGGATCGGCTCGCGGGCGGCGTTGACCCGCTGGATCGTCGAGCGAGGGCTGCTCGAGCCCGAGTCGAACGAGTAGCCGCGGCGAGCTGTCAGGTCGGCTCCTCGGGCCGAGGCTCTGGCTCGCGAGCGGCGCTCTCGCTGACCCAGATCGCCGCGATTCGTCGAACCTCGCTCGAGTGGGCGACGCCGAGCTTCTGCTTGATCCCGGCTTGATGACGCTCGACCGTCTTGGTGCTGATCTTGAGCGCGTCACTGATCGCGCCGGCCTTCATGCCCCGACCGATCAGCTCGAACACCTCGAGCTCGCGATCGCTGAGGTTGGCGTAGCGCGACGTACGACACTCGCCGAGGTAGGCCGAGCGCAGCAGCGTGGTCGCCGTGGCCTCGCTGAGCGCGATCTCGCCGCGCAGCGCCTTGCGGACCGCCTCGACCATCGCGCTCGGCTTGAGCGCCTTGTTGACGTAGCCGACCGCTCCGGCACGAACGGCCCGCTCGGCGTAGAGGTGCTCGTCGTGCATCGAGATGACCAAGCAGCGCAGGCTCGGATAGAGCGTGCGCAGGCGCTTGACCAAGTCGACGCCGCCGCTGCCGGGCAGCGATACGTCGACGAGCACGAGATCGGGCAGCTCGTCGCCGCACAGCAGCGCGAGCGCGCTCGGTGCGTCCTCGGCCTCGCCGCACACCTCGAGATCGCTCTCGGCCTCGAGCAGCAGGCGAATGCCGAGCCGGACGACGGGGTGATCGTCGATGATGAAGATCCGCTGGTTCCTGCTCAGCTGTGTCATGAGGGCTCCTCGAGTCAGGCCAGAGTCGAGAGCTCGCAGGTGACGACGGTCCCCTTGCCCTCGGTCGAGGCGATGTGCAGCCAGGCTCCGAGCACGTGGGCGCGGTGCTCCATGATCCGCAGGCCCATTCCGCGGGGCGTCAAGTGGACGCCGCCGAGGCCGACGCCGTCGTCGCTGATGGTCAGCACGACGCGCTCGTCAGCGTGGACGAGGCTGATCCGCACGGTCGAGGCGGCGCTGTGGCGGGCAGCGTTGCTCGCGGCCTCTTGCGTGATCCAAACCAGCTCGGCTGCCGTCGCGATCGAAGGCTGCCAGCCGCCGAGCTCGACCTCGGCGCGGCAGCGGATGCCGTAGAGCGCCTCGATCGAGCTTGCGATCTCTTGCAGCGCGCTCGCGAGGCCGTCGAGCTCGAGCGCGAGCGGATGCAGGGCGCGGGCGATCTGACGGCTCTCGCGAAGCGCCCGCTCGAGCAGCTCGCCGATCTGATCCAGGGTCGCGGCGTCGACCCGCAGCGCTCCGCTCGAGTGCGCCCGCTGGCTGAGCGAGCCGACCAAGAGCGACAAGCCGGCGAGGTGCTGACAGAGCCCGTCGTGGAGGTTGCGACCGATCCGTCGACGCTCGTTGCTGGCGGCGTCGATCACCTCGCGCTCGAGCGCCCGTTGCTCGGTGATGTCGCGCAGGAGCACGAGCACGTCGTCGAGCCCCGCGAGCACGACCCGGGCCTCGAGCCGGCGCTCACGGCCGCGGCTGGGCAGCGCGAACTCGAAGCGCTGAGGCAGATCGCGGGCCCGCGCGACGGCGATCCGAGCCGCGACCTCGCGGGCGGTCGAGGGTGGCAGGGCGTCGGCGAGCGAGCGGCCCTCGAGCGGCGCTCTGAACAGCGGGAGCTCGAGCGTCGGGGGTACATGGACGAGGCGACAGATCCCTCGGCGATCGAGTTGGACGACCACGTCGGGGACCGCCTCGAGGATCGCGGACTTCGAGCGCTCGCTCGCCGCTTTGGCTGCGAGCGCCTCACGGAGGCGCAGCTGGGTCTGGAGGAGCAGCCGCAGGGCCGGCCGGAAGATCAGCAGCGCCTCGAGCAGCAGGGTCATCACGGTGGCGGCGACGAGGCCCTGCTCGATGTCCTCGAGCAGCGCGACGCGGGCGAGCGACTCGTCCTCGTGGGTCTCGACGACGCGCTCCATCGCGGCGAGGAACTCATCCTCGTGGGCGAGGATCGTCATGGTGTCGGCGGCGACCGACGAGCGCTCGGCCACGCCCGCGCGCACGCTCGCGGCGAGGTCGTTGGCAGCGGCTGAGATTGGCTCGATGTGGGGTTCGGCCTCTGCGATGCGCGCGGCGACGGTGCGGGTGTTGTGGCCAGGGAAGCTCTCGTTCGGCCGGTCGCGCAGGCTCTCGTGGGCCGTCCGCCACTCGCTGATCGCGGTCGCCAGCTCGTCGGCGAACGGCGCCGCCTGGTCCGGTACCCCCGAGGCGTACGCACGATCGATCTCCAAGGCCAGCTTGCTGATCTTTTGGCTGAGCATCCGCTGCCGCCCGGCGACATTGATCATCGTCGCGTCCGCGAGGTGCAGGCTCAGGACGTTGCCGACGATCACCAGGCCGGCGAGCGAGAGGAACGCGACCAGCGAGAGCGCCAGCAGGTACCCGTGGCCGAGCCGCCGGGTGAGCGATGCTTCTCGGTCGAGCAGTGACCAGACGCTCGCTGCTCGCTCGCCTGGCACATGCGCTACCTGCTGGGAGCGCGACGGGGAGGTCGACATTCGCCAAGACATCCGCCAACCAACTTTCAGCGATATGCCCCCACTCGAATGAGGGGTTCGCCCATTCTCATTGTTGCAGGCGATCGCTAGTTTTCTAGTCGTACCCTGGCCCGAACCGACGAGGGCTCAGCCCGGAGGGCTGACATGGATGGCCCCTTGCCCGGAGGGCTCGAGCTCGAGCCCTAGTCGTGCTCGAGGCGTGCTCGTGATTCTCACCATTTTTGTCGCCGGGTAGGGACAATGGAGATAATGATGATGGGAAGCGCAAAAACCGATCGAGCGCGACGTTGGGGCCTCGCAGGGCTGGCGTCGTTGGCGCTGATTCTCGCGCCGGACCTCGTGCACGCGGCCGCGGCGGCCGATCTCGACACCGGGACCACCGCCTGGATGTTGACCTCGACCGCCCTGGTCCTGCTGATGGTTCCGGGCCTGGCAATGTTCTATGGCGGCCTCGTCCGGACCAAGAACGTGCTCGGGACAATGCTGCACTCGTTCACGGCGATGGCGATCATCGGCGTGCTGTGGACGATCTGCGGCTATGCAATGACATTTGGATCAACGATGGGTGGGTTCATCGGGTGGGATCCCGAGAAGGTCATGCTCGTCGGGATCGACATGGCGATCATGCCAGAGCACCGGATCCCCGAATACGTGTTCGCGATGTTCCAGGGGAAGTTCGCGATCATCACCCCCGCGCTGATCGCCGGGGCCTTCGCCGAGCGGGTGTCGTTCCGCGGCTATTGCCTGTTCATCGCGCTGTGGAGCCTGCTGATCTACAACCCGCTCGCCCACATCATCTGGGGCGGCGGCTTCCTCACTGGTGAGGCGATCGACTTCGCTGGCGGGACCGTAATCCACATCTCTGCCGGGGTCGCCGCGCTGGTCTGTGCGTTCTACCTGGGCGCGCGCCGGGGCTATCCAAAGACCGCGATGCACCCGAACAACATGGTGCTGACCTTGGTCGGCGCCGGGCTCTTGTGGGTCGGGTGGTTTGGCTTCAACGCCGGCTCGTCGGTCTCGAGCGGCCTAAAGACCGCGCAAGCGCTGACCGTCACTCAGATCGCGGCGGCCAGCGCGGCGCTGGTCTGGATCCTGATCGAGATGGTGGTTCATCGCAAGGTGACCAGCCTCGGAATGGTCTCGGGGATCCTCGCCGGCTTGGTCGCGATCACTCCGGCGGCCGGTGACGTCCTTCCGACCGGCGCGCTGCTGCTCGGGGCGGTCGCCTCGCTCGCCTGCTACCTGGCGATTCAGCTCAAGGCGCGGCTCGGCTACGACGACACCCTCGAGGTGTTCGGGATCCACGGAGTAGCGGGAATCGTCGGCGCGCTCGGCCTCACCTTCTTTCTACGCACGATCCCCGAGCACGGGATCACGGTTCAGTTCTGGTACCAGCTCAAGGGGGTCCTGCTCAGCGTCGGATTCTCGGCGGTCGGGACCCTGGTGCTGCTCGTGCTCGTCGACAAGACGATCGGAATGCGGGCGGACGCCGAGCAGGAGCGGGCCGGCATCGATCACAGCATGCACGGCGAGCACGGCTATGGCTTTCTCAACCCCAACTGACGAACAGGCGGAGTCGACGATGAAGATGGTAATAGCGGTCATCTCCAACGAGCGGCTCGACGAGGTCCGCGAGGCGCTGCTCGGCGTCGAGGTCGCCCACATGACGGTCTCGCGGGTGACCGGCCACGGCCGCCTGCGCGACGCCGAGATCTACCGCGGGGTCGAGTTCGTCCCCGACCTCACGCCCAAGATCCGCGTCGAGCTGGTCGTCCGCTGCGATCAGGTCGAGGCCGTGATCCGGGCGATCGTGGCGAGCGTTCACGACCAGCAAGGTGAGGACAAGATCTTCATCTTGCCGATCGAGGACATCGTTCGAGTCTCTAGCGGCGAGCGGGGCGTCGACGCCCTCTAAACCTTCAACTCCTCGACCAGCGAAGCGACAGTATGATCGACGATACGAAACTCGGTGAGCAGCGGGACGCCCGCGAGTATCGGCTGTTGATCTCGCTCGACAGCGAGAACAAGAGCTACATCTATCGCCGCGATCTCGAGGACGCGATCGCCCGCGAGGGCCTCTCGCTCGACGACTACCGGTTCAAGGAGACCCGCCGAATCCTGGCCGGCATCGGCCCCAACGATCGGATCGACTATCGAGCCTTCTGCGAGATCATCCGGCCGAGCATCTTGCTGGCCGAGCGGGCCCTGCAGGGCAATATGGTGATCCGCGACTTCGACGAGTTCTGCCGCGACATCGGCGAGATCTACGAGGCGACCAGCTCGAACACGGCCGGCGAGGTCGCCAGCTACATCCCCCAGCTCGCGCGGGTCAGCCCCGAGCAGTTCGCGGTCTCGCTGTGCACGGTCGACGGTCAGCGCCTCTCGCTCGGCGACTCGAAGGTCGACTTCAGCGTCCAGTCGACCTGCAAGCCGATCAATTACTGCATCGCGCTCGAGAACCATGGCGAGCAGGTCGTCCACCGCCACGTCGGGCGCGAGCCGAGCGGCCGCGGGTTCAACGAGCTCACGCTCAACCACGAGGGGCGTCCGCACAACCCGATGATCAACGCGGGGGCGATCATGTGCTGCTCGCTGCTGAGGCGCGAGGGCGAGCTGAACGTCGCCGATCGCTTCGACACGATCATGGACACCTGGCGCCGGCTCGGCGGCGGCAGCAAGGTCAAGTTCAACAACTCGGTGTACCTGTCGGAGCGGACCACCGCCGACCGCAATTTCGCGCTCGGCTACTTCATGCGCGAGAAGCAGGCGTTCCCGCCCGGGACCGACCTCCTGGAGACGCTCGAGTTCTACTTTCAGTGCTGCTCGATCGAGGTCAACGCCGAGCAGATGGCGGCCGTCGCCGCGACGCTCGCCAACGGTGGGATCTGCCCGATCAGCGGCGAGCGGGTGTTCGAGACCAAGACCGTCCAGAACTGCCTCTCGCTCATGTACTCGTGCGGCATGTACGATTATTCGGGCGAGTTCGCGTTCACGATCGGTCTGCCGGCCAAGAGCGGGGTCGCCGGAGCGCTGATGATCGTCGTCCCCAACGTGATGGGGATCTGCACCTGGTCGCCGCGGCTCGACAAGCTGGGCAACAGCGTGCGCGGGATCGAGTTTTGCCGCCGGCTCGTGGCGACCTTCAACTTCCATAACTACGACACCCTGACCGGCCACACCGAAAAGAAGGATCCGCGGATTAGCCGGGTCCAGGCGCGAGCCGAGAGCGTCAACGAGCTGATCTGGGCGGCGAGCAAGGGCGATCTCGGCGCGATCCAGCGGCTGGTCGTGCGCGGGACCGGGATCGATCGCGCCGACTACGACATGCGGACGCCGCTGCACCTCGCCGCCGCCGAGGGCCAGGTCGCGATCGTCGAGTGGTTCATCGGCCGGGGCATCGACGTCAACCCGCGCGATCGCTGGGGCACGACGCCGCTCGATGACGCCTACATGCAGGGGCACCACGCCGTGATCGAGGTGCTCGAGGCCCACGCTGGGCGGCGATCCGGCAATGTGTTTTCCCCGCCCGAAGACGTGTCGGAGATGGCCGAGCACGACGAGTCGGGCATGACCAACGAGCTGATCTGGGCGGCGTCGCTCGGCCAGCTCAAGGCGATCCAGCGGCTGATCGCCCGCGGCGTCGATCTCGACGGGGCCGACTACGATCGCCGAACGCCGCTGCACCTCGCGGCCGCCGAGGGGCACGTCCACGTCGTCAAGCTGCTGCTCGATCAAGGGGTCCGCATGAACCCGAAGGATCGCTGGGGCGGCACCCCGCTCGACGACGCGCGCCGTCACGGCCACGCCGAGATCACCACATTGATCGAGCGCTACCTCGGTGGCGAACGAGCGGATCAGAACGAACGAGGAGTACGACAATGAGCATCTACAAGGCTGAGTACATTTGGCTCGATGGCACCAAGCCGACCGCGCTGATGCGGTCGAAGACCAAGATCCTCGCAGCTGGGCAAGCGCCACCGATCTGGGGCTTCGACGGATCATCGACCAACCAGGCCGCTGGGCACTCGTCGGACTGCGTGCTCCAGCCGATCCTCGTGGTTCCGGATCCGATCCGCGGCGGCGACGACAAACTGGTGCTCTGCGAGGTCTTGCTGACCGACATGAGCGCGCACCCGACCAACACCCGGGCGCTGCTGCGGCCGGTCGCCGAGCAGTACGCCGCGCACGAGAGCCTGTTCGGGCTCGAGCAGGAGTACACCTTCCTCAAGCCCGACGGCACCCCGCTGGGCTTTCCGACCAATGGCTACCCCGCCCCGCAGGGACCCTACTATTGTGGGGTCGGTGGCAGCCAGATCTTCGGTCGGGACGTCGTCGAGGCGCACCTCGACGCGTGCCTTCGCGCTGGGCTCGGGGTCTCCGGCATCAACTCCGAGGTGATGCCAGGGCAGTGGGAATTCCAGGTCGGCCCGCTGAGCCCGCTCGAGGTCGCCGACCACCTGATCCTCGCGCGCTGGCTGCTCTGCCGGATCGCCGAGCAGCACCGCTGCGACGCGACCTTCGATCCCAAGCCGGCCCGCGGTGATTGGAACGGCGCCGGCTGCCACACCAACTATTCGACTCGCGCCATGCGGGACTCGTACGAGGCCTGCGTCGCCGCCTGCGAGGCGCTCCGCCAGCGTGCGGCCGAGCACGTGCGCAGCTATGGCCATGGGATCGAGGATCGCCTGACCGGTCGGCACGAGACCCAGCGATGGGACACCTTCTCGTATGGGGTCTCGGACCGTGGCGCGTCGATCCGGATCCCCTGGCAGGTCGCGCGCGACCGCAAGGGCTACATCGAGGATCGGCGGCCGAACGCCAACTGCGATCCCTACGTGGTCGCGCGATTGATGATCGAGACGGTGTGCGGGGCCGAGGCGAAGGCCCAGTAAAGAACGGTTGGCCGCGGTAGTAGATGGGTCGGGGCAATCCCTCGTCTCGGGTGGATTGGCGAGGGATTGCCCCGATTGTTGGGAGGTTCTCATGTTGGCAGCATCGGTTGGCATTGTCAGTGTATTGGCGTATCTAGGCTCACCGCCGGAGGCGCTCGAGCAAGCGCCGCCGGAGCCTCCACCGGCGGCGACGGAGACCGAGCAACCCCCAGCGTGGGTGGTCGGCGGGTTCGTCGAGACGCAATACATACTGAATAGCAACTTCCCCGATAATCACATCTTTCGGGGCACGGCGGTCTCGTCGCGAACTGGAGAATTCAGCCCGAACTTGCTGGTCGCTTACGTGCGCAAGGATCCGGTCGAATCGCCGTGGATGTTCGAGCTGGCGTTCCAGGCGGGGGCGGCGGTCGACGCGTTGTACTACCCCGAGCCGGTCCCTGGCGGCGAGACCGGGCGCTACGCGGGGGCCGAGGCGTGGAAGCACATCGGGCGCGCGTGGGGTGGTGTTCGCTTCGAGTCGGGGGCCGAGCTCGCGGCCGGAGTGATGCCCGCGCCGATCCACCTCGGGAGCTTCTGGGCCAAGGACAATTGGCATTCATCGATCACCTGGGGGTTCTCGTCGGTGCCCTTCATGGTCGCGGGCGTGCGGGGCTTCGTGCCGTTCGGGTCGCGGGGCGGGGTCGGGCTGTGGTTGGTCAACGGCTATGGCACGATCGGCGACGGCAACAAGGCGCCGAGCGGCCTCGTGCAGTTCACGTTTAATCCTCGACCAGGTTGGAGCCTGGTCCAGAACGTGTACGCGGGGCCCGAGGACGCGGATCTCCGGCCTCGAGCGTGGCGTCTGCTCCTCGACAGCCAGGTCGCGTATTCGACCGAGCGCTGGGGGATCGCCGCGGTCGCCAACTATGGCCGCGAGCGCTTGACCCTCGCCCCGGGGGAGCCGGTCGCAATGTGGGCCAACGCCATGGTGTCGCTGCGTTGGCACGTGCTGGGCGACGCCCATCGCTGGGGCATGGCGGTCCGTCCGGAGCTGTTCTGGGACCACGGCGGGCGGATGTTCGGCTCGCACACGCTCGACAATTGGTGGATCGCCGGCACCTTTACCAACGACCTGCGCTTGTTCGACAGCCTGCTCTTTCGGGTCGAGTACCGCTACGACCGCACGCTCGGCGAGGGCGGGTTCTTCTATCGGGGCCCGGCCACCGCGGACACCGACACGAACCTCGCGGCCGATCAGCACAGCGTGATCTTCAACCTCGTCGTGTACTTCGAGCGGCAGCTCGCCGCGGTGACGTTGCCTTGCGCCGAGTTTTGTCAGACTTCGCCCAGCGCCTCGAGGTAGGCGCGGTCGAACGCCGCGGTCACGCTCTCGAGCTCGGAGTAGGGGCCGGGCGTGTACCCGCGCGAGACCACCCCGTGCTGGGAGAGCTCGCAGACGTGCCAGTCCTCGCGGTTGACCCGATCCCAGAACGTCACCGCCTGCTGCGGGTCGTGCTCGGGCCGGTCGCGGTAGCTGGGATCGAAGAGCCACTCGCACACGACTCGCGTGCGATCGATCGACAGCGGCATCAGCCGGTGCACCAGCACATAGTCGGGGTGCAGGCTCAAGAACATGCCGGGGAAGATCGTGTAGTAGTA
>CBFGLP010001095.1:0-3027 GCA_965649595.1 uncultured Myxococcales bacterium
CCGATCCCCGACGGCTTCGGGACGGCCGCAGGTCGCTCGGCGACCGCCAAGCTCCTCGCCGCCGAGCTCGGCGTCAGCACGCGCACCCTGGAGCGGCTGCTGTCCGTGCTCCGCTCGGCGCGGGAGCTCGGGTGCTCGTACGTCCTCGACTGGCTCCGCGATGGAACCATCACCGCGACGCGAGCCGACGAGCTGGTGCGTGCCGCCGCCGCGCGTGTGCGGGAGGTCGAGGCCACGTGAGCGCGACGAGGAGCCGACGACCTCGGGACCTTCGGAGGGCCGAGGTGCGATCCGGCGAGATCGTGATCCGACCGAGCCCGGGGCTGCACAGCCACGAGGTCGCCACGTTGCGCCTCGACAACCTGTTCGCGCGGCTGGGCATGGTGGAGCGGCGCCTCGCGGCGCTCGAACGGCCCGCGACGAAGCGCGACCGCGGGTCGAAGCGCGAGGCCACGGTGCGGCCGCGCCCGATCGGTTCGCCGGCCTCGCTCGCCGATCTGGCCGACGCGTCGCTCGATGCTCTCGCGGCGCGGCTCGACGTGCTCGACGTCCCCGAAGGTCCCGTCCAGATCGACCTGCTCGCGAAGACGCCATGAAGCACGACCTGCTCCAGAGGTACATGGACGACCTCGGCGAGCACGCCCACGTGTTCACGGCCGCCGAGGAGCAAGACGCCGCGCGAGCGATCGCCCGCGCTCGGGTCGCTCGCTGGGAGGCCCTCTTGTCCTACTCGCCGTTGTTCCGGCCGCTCTGGAGCATCGTCGAGTCGCGGCTCTCGATCGGCGGTGATCCACGGCTCGTGGTCGACGTCGAGGCCCTGCGCGAGAGCGCGGCGATCCACCGCGGTCAGCGGACCCACGCCACGACGCGGGCCTACGCGGACGACCTCGCTCGGGTGGCGGCTCGGCTGCCCACCCTCGACCAGGACAGCGAGGTCGCCGAGCTGCTGATGCGGGACGTCGAGCGACTCGCCGTCGGCGAGCGCCCCGACTGGATCGTGCGGCTGCCCCGGACCCGGTTGTTCGAGGACTGGATCGATCGATGCCGCCGAGCGCATGCCGAGGTCCATCAGCGGACGCATCGGTTCGCGCGGGCGAACCTGCGGCTCGTGGTGGTGCTCGCCCGTCGGCTCGGCGAGCGCCACCTCCCGCTCGAAGATCTGATCCAGGAAGGCAACCTCGGGCTGCTCAAGGCGGTCGAGCGCTTCGATCCGGATCGGGGCACCCGCTTCTCGACGTTCGCCGCATGGTGGATCCGGCACGCGCTGAACCGGGCGCTCTCGAACAAGGCCCGCGCGATCCGGGTGCCCGTGCACGTGCTCGAGTTCCAGCGCGCGGTCAGCAAGTTCGATCGGCAGTTCGCGGCCGCGCGGGGGCGCCCATCGACGCTCGAAGAGAAGGCCGACGCCCTCGGGGTCCCGGTCGAGCGGCTCCTCAAGACCCTCGCGGTCGAGACGTCGCCGCTGGTGAGCCTCGACGACCTCGCGGCTCCGGGCGACGAGCGGTCGCTGGTCGAGCTGCTCGAAGACGAGGACGACGCGCCGATCGACCGGCTCCTGTCCGACGAGATGCTCGAGGGGCTCGAGCGCGCGCTCGCCCGCCTCGAAGGGATGGAGCAGGACATCTTGCGGCGGCGGTTCGGCCTCGAGGGCTGTCGCCCCGAGACGCTCAACGAGATCGGCAGCACCCACGCGCTCTCGCGCGAGCGGATCCGACAGCTCGAAGTCCGTGCCCTCCAGCGTCTGCGCGCACACTTGCGAACCATGGGGTTGGACGACCCATGAGGGTGCTTCCGGTTCGCGCGCGAAGGCGCCGACGGTTGTTCGCCCACCTGCTCGGACGAAGTGCCCTGCGACTGGGCGAGACGCCCGTGTTCGGTCGCGGTCGACCCAAGGGTTTCCTCGCGGCGATGACGACCTGGGCCGCGGTGCTGCGGGCGGGTCACCGCTTCGACGCCTGGCTCGTCGCGCAACGGCTGCACGAGACGATCGGGGTCGACGTCCCGGTCGGCGAGCTCGAACGACTCGATGCGCGCTCGCTCGCGCAGCTCGAGGCGTGGACGCGAGCGCTCGAGCCTGCCGCGCGTCCGGTCCCGCGGGCCCTGCTCGACCGGCTGCCCGCGGGTCACTGGCTGCACGCGTGGCCCCGGTCGTCCCACGCGCGAACCACCCTGCTCGACATCGACGAGAGGACCCACGACGTGACCCACGACCCCCACGTCGAGCTCGCCCGCGCGGCGCTGCTCGTGACCGATGGTTCGGATCCCGCGGCCCTGCTGGTGCGGCACATGGGGCCCGAGCTCGCCCGCGAGGCGGTGCATCGGCTCGCCCACGACGCGACCCTGGCCGCGTTCGAGGTCGATGTCGCGTCGGTGCTCGCTGCCCTGCGCGAGCGCGAAGCCCAGGAGCGCGAGGCCGTCTCGACCCTGGTCCTGTGGTGCCTGCGTCGGCTCCCCGCGAGCGCCGATCCCATCGAGCTTCGGGACGAGACGCACCATCTGGGCGACCTGCTCGAACGCGTGCTCGGGTCCGAGCGGTTGCGCGAAGCTGCGGGCGAGGCCGCGACGCGCTTGGGTCGATCGAGCCCGGCCGTCACCGCCTGCGCCACGCTGCTCGCCACGCGACGAGCCTCGGCGTTCTCCGCCTGAGCACGATCACGACGAGGACGAGGATCTCGGCTCGCGTCGGGATCCTCGTCCTCGTTGGTTGGCCCAGCTCGGTGCACTCGCGACGCGTGCACGGTGGGCGGAGTCGAATCGATCTCCAGGATCGTCGCGCGAGCGCTCGTCGAGCACCCCGATCGCGCTCGAATTCGAGGATGTAGTCGACGAGTTCTTGCATCGTCGATCGACCCCGGGAATGGCTGGCCTCGCGTGGTGCTCGTCCAGCGACTGATCGTCCGGGTCATCCGTTCCGTCCTCGTGGCGCTGGGTATCGCCGTGCTCATGGGCCTTGTCGCTGGCGTGGTCGCGGGCGAGCTCGCGTCGGCCCTGTCCATCGCGCGGACGATCTTCGTCGCGTGCCTGGGC
>CBFGLP010001096.1:0-9219 GCA_965649595.1 uncultured Myxococcales bacterium
CCTGAAGGATCATCGCAGTGTAGCGCTCGAACTCCGCCTCGCCGAGGTCGCGGGCGGCCAGCACCGCCGCCAACACGACCTGTCGCGCCTCCCAATTGCGAACATGATGGGCTGCATGGAAGAGGGCGGCATGCGGCCGTGCTCGGGCAATTGCCAGCTCCCGCTCGAGCTGCTCGTCGCTCAACTCGGGTGCCAGAACCGATCGATCTACCAGCCACGAGGCGGCAGGGTTGCAGGTCCGGGTGACGACCTCGAGGTCGAGCACGAAGGGCGGGTCATAGACGAGCTGATCAAAGGTCCGGAGCCACGCGCGCACCCTCGTGTTCGGGCTCATCGCCAGGACGTCGGCACGGAGCCGATAACAGAGCTGTACCGCGGCCCGATACGCCGGAAGCCGCCAAGGCTTATCGTCGTCCTCCGCAAGTTGGTTCTCGAAGATCCACACACCGATCAGCTTGCCGGCTTTGTCGTACACGAGCAGCACGAGGTCCGGGTAGAGCCGATGTGGCCGCGCCCGCTCGCGCCGAAGGGCCTTGCGTCCCTTCGCTCGCTTCCCCCTCGCCACGAGCCTGCGCCGCTTACCAGGCTCGCCCTGCACACGGACTCGCACGAGCTCGAAGCTCGCCACAGCGACCTCGATCCTCACATCATCTTCGAGGCACTCGCGACCCGCTGCCGCGTGGGCGAGCGCGAGTGCGAGCGGCTTGTCGGCGACGAGCAGCTCGAGCATGACTTCGTGAAGGCGCGTGGGCTCGGACATGCAGCTCCCCATTTGCGAGGAGCGTGCAAACACCGAGCTCAATGATCACGCAGGCTTGCGCGACAATGGCCGAACTGGGTGGCCGACGGGTCGGCCACCCGTCCGACCCGTCGGCCACTGCTAGTCGGCCACTGCTACAACTCGAATCAGAGGTCGACGGTGATCTTGGTGAAGGGCTCGGCAAAGAGCGCCTTCTTCTCGCCACCCGGCGTATTGACGATCACATACCCCGGCCCCTCGAGCACCAGCTCGGTCTTGCCGTTCTCGGGGATCGCTACCTTGTGGACCTGCCGCGGCCCCTGGACCTCGATCTCGGCCGCCCCCCTGTCGATCCGGGTAAGCACGAGGATCGCCTTGTCCTCGCTGATCTTCTCGGCCTCGAAGGGGTAGAACGCCTTGATCTTCTTCTCGAGCGCCTCGATCCGCTGGCCGACCTTGGGCCCGCGCAAGGGGTCGCGCTGGGCAGCCTCGTCGAACATCTTCTGGACCGCGCGCAGATCACCGAGCGCCTGCGCGTAGTAATTGATGCGCCCGCCCGGGTAGTTGTAGGTAGCGATCTCGCGGAAGCTCTCGGCCCAAGTCTTGCGCAGATCCTCGAGCCGCGTCTCGGCCTGCAGCTCGGCGCGAGCGAGGCGGGTCTCGAGCAGGTTCGGATCGAAGCGCTCGGCCTTCTCGACCGCGCCACGAGCCGCGGTGAACTGGCCGATCTCCATCATCTTGGCCGCGTAGGCGGTCTCGACCAGCGCGCGCATGCGGTTGTACTCGGGGTCGTCCGTCCACTCGTCGAGCAGCTTGCGAGCGTTGCCGCTGTTCTTGATCGCAGTGACGATGACGTTCTGCAGCGCGAGGATCCGGTGGTTCGGATCGATCTCGAGCCCCTGCGCGACGATCTTGCGCGCCGCCGACTCGTCACCCTCGGACAGGTGGACCATGACGCGCTGAGCAAACAGCCCGAGCAAGGTCTCGCGCAGCGCCTTTTGGGCCTCGCCCTGCAGCGCCTGCTCGGCTTGCTGCCAGGTCTGCAGGCCGCGGGCCGTGCCCTCCTCGAACGCCTTGGCGTAGATCTGCAGCGACGCCGCGTACATCTGCAGGTTGAGCTGATCGATGACCTTCTGCTGTGCGTCGACCTTGTAGCGCGGGTCCTCGAGCATCAGCGCCTGACCGATCGCCTCGTGCTCGCCACGCATCGCCGCCCAATAGATGACCTCGGTCCGCTTCTCGTACCAGACCTGCTGGACGCCGGTCTGCTCGGGCAAGATCAAGCGCTGCGCCCGATCGAGCGAAGCGATCGCGTCGTCGGCCTTGCCGTAGGCGCCCTTGGTGTACGCATCGACCTTGAACAGGACCGTCATCGGGTCGCGGTTCATCTCGTAGGCCGCGTCGAAGTCGGTCAGCGCGTCGGCGAACTCTCCCTCTTCGAGCCCCTTTTGTCCGCGCTGGATGAAGATGACCGAGATCAGGCTCTTGCAGCCCTTGCACTTGCTGTTCTCGCGCAGCACGTCGATCGCCTCGGTGAAGCGCTCGACGTTCATCAGCGCGCGGCCGTAGGCGATGCGAGCCTCGTCCGACTCGGGCACCATCATCAGGACGTCGCGATAGATCGCCATCGCGTCATCCGGCTTGTCCTTGCTGATCCGCGCAGCCTTTTGCAGCAGCAGTGAGACCAGAGCACGCTTGGCCTCCTCGCGATCGCCCCGCTTCTCTCGCATCGCCTCGCGGTAGAGCTGCTCGGCCTTGGCCTCGTCACCAGCGGCCTGAGCCGCCTGGGCATCCTCGAAGGTGCTCGACTGGTTCTTGAAGTACGCGCAGCCACCGATCAGGAGCGCGAGGGTCAGTGGAGCCACGGTCGTACGCGCGATAAAGCGCATCGTGGTCCCTCGGCGACAAGCTTCGTCGGCCCGTCCGGGCTGAAGGGCGGATGGATGAAACATCAGTCGCTTATATCGCCATGTTTTTGGTGTTTCAAATCACCCAAAACACCCCCTTCCGGCTGTCGGGGCGTTTCCTACTCCTGGGAACAGGCCGCCGGATTCGGGCGAATTGGAGCGTTCCGATGGACTAGCTCGGGGACACCAAAACTCTCCGAGCCGCTCCATTTTCAAGAGTATCCCGCATCCGACGCGAGGGCTCGTCAGCACTGTGGCGCTCGTTTTCGCCCGCATGAAACCGATATGACGGTGGACTACCTGAGCACCCCAACACCGCGATTGGATACCGTGCCCTCATGCTGCCCGCCCTCGCGCTGCTCTTCCTCGCGGTCGAGCCCCACCTCGAAGCGCCCTGGTCCTGCAACGACATCTACTCGGTCACTCAAGGCAACGGTGGAGCCACGAGCCACACCGGCTACGCCCAGTATGCCTGGGACTTCGGCCTGCCGCTGGGCACCGACATCAAGGCTGCCCACGGCGGCACGGTGATCCTGGTCAAGAAGGACTCGTACCAGGGCGGCTGCAACCAGGCCTACGCCAACGACGCCAACTACGTCGTGATCGATCACGGCGACGGTACGGCCGGGCTCTATCTGCACCTCGAGGGCGGCTCGACCCCGCAGAACGTCGGCGACGCCGTGCAGGCGGGCGACACGATCGGCCGCGTCGGTCAGACCGGCTGGAGCTGCGGTCCGCACCTGCACTTTCAGGTCCAGAGCATCTGCGGCTCGTGGTGGTGCCAGTCGGTCCCGTCCGAGTTCTACGGCGAGGGCGTGATCGAGTACGGCGAGACCATGAAGAGCGAGAACTGCGGTCCTTGTGGGGCCTCGCTCGCGGGCGGCGAGACGCTGATCAGCGAGAGCGACGTGACCTGCTTCGATCGCCTGACCAAGTGGTGGTGGGAGGCTGGCGAGGGGCTCGACGGCCACCACTGGTTCACCTACGCGACCGATGCCGGCCAGCCCGACACGATCGGTCGCTGGCGCTTCGAGGTGTCCGTGCCCGGTGATTACGAGGTCGCCGTGCACGTGCCCGACGGCAACGCGCAAGCCGAGGGCGCCGTGTACCGCATCCACCACGCTGGCCAGAGCACCGACGTCGCGCTCGACCAGGCCAACCAAAAGGGCTGGCAGTCGCTCGGCGTGCACTACTTCGACGGTGCCGGTGACGAGTTGCTCGAGCTGCCCGACAACACCGGCGAGGCCTATGCGCTGATGCGGCCGCTCGGATTCGACAGCGTGCGCTTCACCTATCAGGACCAGGGCGACGGCGACGGTGATCCGACCACCGGCGATGGTGAGGGCGACTCGACCGATGACGGTGAGTGCCCGCTCGGCGCTCAGGGCTGCATGTGCACTGCCGGTGGTGGCTGTGATCCCGGGCTCGTCTGCACCGACGGGACCTGCTGGCCCGAGGCGAGCGACGAAGGCGAGAGCGGCGAGGACGAGGTTGGCGACGAAGACGAGGTCGGCGACACGGACTGCACTGCCCCCTGTGGGTTTGGCGGTGACCGTGGCGAGCCCAGCGGCTGCGCTTGCACGGCCGAGCCGGACTCTCCCGCGGCTCCGGCGGCCCTCCTGCTCGGCCTGCTCGGCCTAGTCGGGCTGCGCCGACGAGCTGGTTGATCAGGAGCGCCCGACCTGCACGAGCGCGTCAAACCTCGTCCGACACTTCACGCAAGATCGGGTTGATCTTGGCCTCGAACTCCAGCACCGCCTCGACCAGCCGCGAGTACTTGTCCATCGACAAGGCCTGCGCGGCGTCGCACAGCTGCTGCTCGCGGAACCCCTCCTCGTGCAGCGTCTCGGTGATCGTCCCGTCGACCAGGTACCCGCACGACGCGAGCATGTTCTGTCCAACGATCTGGTGATCGCCCGCCGGGTGGCTGGGGTCGAAGATCACCGGCAGGATCGTCTCCTTGCGCACGTGCGTGATCACGTTGAGGTCGGGGTGGAAGCGCGAGTACCCGCCCTTGGTGTAAAGTGTCTTCATCCCGCGCTCGCACAGCACGATGTCGAGGTCGCCCTGGTTGGCGATGTACTCGGCCGCGTAGAACCACTCCTTGGCCTCGTTGCCGAACCCACGCTTGAGGATCACCGGCTTGCCCGAGCGGCCGACCGCCTCGTGGAGGTCGAAGTTCTGCGCGTTGCGGGTGCCGATCTGCAGCATGTCCGCGTGCGCGGCCATCTCGGGCACGAGGTTGTGGTCCATCACCTCGGTCACGTAGGGCAGCCCGGTCTCTTCGCGGGCCGCGTCGAGCATCGCCATGCCCTTCATGCCGTGCCCGCGCCAGTCGGTCGGGCGCGTGCGCGGCTTGAACGCGCCGCCGCGCAGCATCACGCGATCGAGGATCCCGAACCGCTCGCCGATCGCCTTGGCCCCGCGCGCGATCGTCAGCACCTGCTCGAGGTCCTGAGCCGAGTCGGGCCCGACCACGAAGATGTGCTTGCCCGCGCCGAACCGGCGGACCAGCCCGTCGAGGCCGCGCACGCCGACCGGCCTGCGATCGCGCAGGTGCAGCTTGCCGTCCTCGCTCTTCACGACCCGCGCGATGTTCTTGTACTCGGCCGCGACCCGCCACGCTCGACGGACGCCCGGCAGCCCGCGCAGGTAATCGGTTCGGGTCTCGAACGCCCGAGTGTCCCCGATCACCCACACGGTCACGAACAACGCCCCGTCGCCGAGCTCGAGCCGATTGCCGTAGCGCAGCGCGAGATCGCGGATGTGCTCGAGCGTGGTCTCGTTGCCCTTCTCGACCTCGATGATCATGCGAGGGCAGATTCGGCCATCGCTCGCGCTCGCGCAAGCGCTCAGCCGCTGGCCAGCGCCTGAGCGAACACCTGCATGCCCGCCTCGATGTCGGGCATTCCCGTCGCGAAGCTCAGCCGCAGGTGCCCTGGTGCCCCAAACGCAGCGCCCGGCACCGTCGCGATGCCGTGCTCGTCGAGCAGCCAACGCGCGAGCGCGAGGTCGTCGGCGAAGCGGCGACCTTCGCCGCACTGCCCGGTCACCTCGGGGAACACGTAGAACGCCCCGTCGGGCGCCACGAAGTCGACCCCGGCCGCGCGCAGGCCCGCGAGCATCGCGAGGCGCCGCTCGGCGAAGCGCTCGACCATCGCCTTGGCCTCGACCTCGGCCCGCGGATCAGTCAGGGCCGCGAGCGCAGCCCACTGCGCCGGCGTGCTCGCGTTCGAGGTCATCTGTCCCTGCACGGCATTGACCGCGTTGGCGATCTCGACTGGCGCGACGAGGTATCCGATCCGCCAGCCGGTCATCGCGTGGCTCTTCGACACACCATCGACCGCGACGATCTGCTGCTCAATCCCCGGGATGCCCGCGAGCGCACGGAAGGCCGAGACCGCCTCGACGCCGTCGTAGGTGAGCCGCCGATAGATGTCGTCGGTTAGGACCCACGCCTGCGGAGCTCGCTTGGCCAGCACCTCGCCGAGCGCTCGCTGCTCGGCGGCCGAGTACGCCATGCCGGTCGGGTTCGAGGGGCTATTGATGATCACGAACTTGGTCTTGGGCCCGACCACCGCCTCGAGCTGGGCGGGGGTGATCTTGAACCCCTGTGTGCGCGGGCAGTCGACGATCACTGGGGTCCCACCCGCGAGCCGGATCATCTCCGGGTACGAGACCCAGTAGGGCGCGGGCACGATGACCTCGTCGCCGGCTTCGAGCGTGACCAAGAACAGGTTGATCAAGCTGTGCTTGGCACCGCACGAGACGATCACCTGATTACGGCGAAAGCTCTGACCATGAAACGCGCTCAGCTCGGCCGCGACCGCGTCGCGCAGCTCGGGCAGGCCGGGCACGGCGGTATAACCAACCGGTCCGCCGAGCCGCGCGATCACGGCCTCGGTCACGCACGCGGGCGGCGGGAAGTCGGGCTGGCCCGCGCTGAAGTTGTAGATCTTGCGTCCAGCAGCAGCGAGCTCGCTGGCGCGGGCCGAGATGACCAAGGTCGCCGAGGGTTTGATCGCGGCGGCGCTCGAGTTGACGGTCAGTGGATGACTCATGATCCGGTCGATTCGGGAGGCGGGGTCGGAGCGTGCACAAGCGCTTCGGTCTCGCGCAAGCGCAGGAATTCGAGCGAAGTCTGTCCGTGATCGCGGACGGCTTCACTCACGAGCGCGTCCGGCATCGTGAGCGGCGGCCGCTGGCCGCGATGACGTGGCAGCTCGAGCACGACGATCGCATCCGGCGCGAGCTGACGGCTCGTGACCAAGAGCGAGAGCACCTCGTCGTAGAGGGCCAGCTCGGCGTAGGGCGGGTCGATCAACACGAGGTCGAAGCTTGGGCGATTCGCCCTTCGTGTCAGGAAGCGTCGCGCGTCGTCATGAATCAGCTCGCAGCGATCGCGCAAACCGAGCGCGCGCAGCTGCTGATCGAGGAAGCGGACGAGCACGGCCTGGTGCTCGACCAAGGTCGCTCGTCGAGCGCCGCGGCTGAGCGCCTCGATCGCCAGCGCGCCCGATCCAGCGAACAAGTCGAGCACCTCGGCGTCGACGACCTCCGCTTGCAGTCGATCGAAGATCGCGCTACGGACCCGCGACGAGCTGGGCCTCACGCCGACCACCGTCCGCGGAAGGTCGAGCAACCTCCGGCCGCGATGCGTGCCTGCGACGACCCGCTGCACGGGGGATGTTTAGCCGCACCATGCCCTTCGGGAAACCGCGGATCTCGCGCAGCTTGGCGTTCAAGCACACACGGACCGTGTTCTCGGGCTGGAGCGGTGTTGCGAGCACAGGCCCCATGACGCGAGGAGGCACGTGACATCACGCGCCCGCTGGCGTACGCCGGCGGCGATTCCGAGGATCTATCCATGACCCTGCGAACCGGTGACAAGGCCCCTGACTTCGACAAGCGCACCCACGATGGCGAGCCGATCAGCCTCGCGCGCCTGCGCGGCGACAAGGCCGTGGTGCTCTACTTCTATCCCAAGGACGAGACGCCTGGCTGCACCGCCGAGGCCTGTAGCTTCCGCGACGCCTACGAGGACTTTGTCGACGCGGGCGCCGTGGTCGTGGGGGTCAGCGCGGACAGCCTCGCTAGCCATGAGAAGTTCGCGAGCCATCACCGCCTACCCTTCAAGCTGATCAGCGACGAAGACGGCGCGCTGCGCAAGGCCTACGACGTCCCGAGCAACCTGTTCGGCCTCATCCCAGGTCGGGTAACCTACGTGATCGACCAGCAGGGCACGATCCGCCACGTGTTCAACTCGCAGATCCAGGCCAAGCGCCATGTGAAAGAGGCGCTCGACGTGGTCAAGTCGTTGCGTTGAATGAGCGAGCCAAGCCGAGCCTCGACACTCCAGCCCACCACGCCCCCCGGCGCGCCCTCGGCCTCGGTCAGCTCCCGCGCGACCGAGGACGGCCTCGAGCTGCGCTATCGCAGTCTGTGCGAGAGCATGCAAGAGGGCCTCCTGCTGGCCGAGGTGCTCAGGGACGCTGACGGTCGACTCCGCGACTTTCGGCTGCTCGAGGTCAACGGCGCGTTCGAGCGAATGATCGGGCGCTCGCGCGAGCAGCTCGTCGGTCATCATTTCAGCGATTTCAGCGTCGGCACCAACGGCGACTGGCTCGAAGTGGCGAACCGAGTCGTGACAACCGGCGACTCGGCCCGACTCGGCGGATACGCGCAAGTGCTCGAGCGCCACGTCGAGGTCACGATCTTTCGCCTAACCGAAGAGCGGTTCGGCGCGCTGTTCACCGACGTCTCCGAGCGACAGCGGGCCGAGGACGCGCGGCGAGAGAACGAAGAGCAGCTGCGCGCAGCGTTCGACAACACCTCGATCGGCATGAGCGTGACGGACCCGTTCACGGGCCAGCTCCTGCGTGTGAATCGTCGATTCTGCGAGATGCTCGGTTACGACGAAGCGGAGTGCTTGAATCGACGCTTCTCCGAGTTCACCCACCCCGATGATCGAGAGCGCAATTTTCACGACTTTCTTCGGCTCGTCCGCGGCGAGATCAGCGAGTATCGGGCCGAGAAGCGCTATGTGTGCAAGCACGGCGGCGTCATCTGGGCGGCGATTACATCCAACATTGTCCGTGCCCGTGATGGTCAGCCGCTGCGGACCATCTCGTTCATCGAGGACATCACCGAGCGCAAGCGAAACGAGCAAGCCCTGCGCGAGTCCAGCCGCCGCAAGGACGAATTCCTGGCCATCCTCTCGCATGAGCTCCGCAACCCGCTCGGGGCGCTTCGCAACGGCTTGTTCGTGCTCGAGCGCGTGCCTGCGGGCAGCGACGAGGCCAAGCGAATGCTGGCGATCCTCGATCGCCAAATCGGCCACCTCAGCCACCTCGTCGATGATCTGCTCGACGTAGCCCGCGTTACCCACGGGAAGGTCCGACTCGAGCGCGAGCCGGTCGAGCTGGTCGACTTAGTCCGACGCACGATCGAGGACCACCGCGCGGTGTTCGAGGCGAACGGTGTCGATCTGATCGCCAAGATCGATGCCCCGCCGATCTGGCTCGACGGAGATCCCACCCGACTCGCGCAGATCGTCGCGAACTTGCTCGGCAA
>CBFGLP010001097.1:0-6086 GCA_965649595.1 uncultured Myxococcales bacterium
CGCACAGTCCTACATATCCCGACACCGGGGTGCGGACACCAGGGTGCGAATTTGAGCTTCAGATGCCCGACTGGCGACCACCGGCACCCTACTTGGTCGTCGCTCGGGTTCGCTCGCTACCCACGATCCGATGGCCCTGCAGATGAGCCTCGGTGGTTGCTCAGCTCGCTAGCGATCGCGCTCGAGCAAGGACCCTCTCGCCCGCGCGGGAGGGTTTTTACTTGCTCAGCCCACAGCGGCGCAGAGGGCTTTCATTCATGCAAGTCCTCCAGCGCCTGACCGTTGCCCGCCCACACGAGCGCGCGGGCTCGGTCGTGCTGGACCGGGGCCGCCTCGCGCTCGCGCGCAGCGAGGTCCCCCGATGTCGTTCGAACACTACCTGTCCAGCCATGAGCGCTCCCCCGCCCGTACCCGCCTGCTCGCCCTCGCCACCGGTCTAGCGACCACCGGCACCCTGCTCGGGCTCGTCGGCACTTGGTTCGCTGGAGCGATGGTCGTCGCGCGGGTCCGCCCGCCGACCCACGATCTGATGATCCTGCAGATGACCCTGGAGCCGCCGCCTCCGCCAGCGCCTCCGCCAGCGCCTCCGCCCAACCAGGCCGACGACACCAAGCAGGTCGAGGACGAGGACGAAGACCCGATCGAGGATCTCGTCGAGAGCCCGACCGACGCTCCCACGACCATCCCCGACGCGAGCAAGTCGAGCACCAGCAAGCCCGGCATCCCCGGCGGACGTGAGGGCGGGCAGATCGGCGGGATCCCGGGCGGCCCTGGCCTGTTCCCCGGCGGCCCGCGGACCACCATCACGACGCTCCCCAGCAAGTCGAGCGAGGGCACGGTGCAGAAGAAGGCGCTCGACGCCGTGATGGCGCAGGCGACCTACTCGCCCGATCCCGACCAGAAGCTGCTGCAGGCGACCAAGGCCGCCCGCTTCGACAAGCGCTCGGGCAAGAACGTCACGAGCTTCTGCATCGACACCAAGGGCAAGGTCGTCGAGGTGAAGACCAAGACCAAGTTCCCCGGCGATCCGCAGGTCGACAAGATCATCGCCGACACGTTGAAGAAGTGGCGCTTTCGGCCCTTCGAGGTCGGCGGCAAGCCGGTGAAGACCTGCACCGAGCGGACCTTCGAGGTCACCTTCCGCTAGCTACCGAGTACGCGCGCAAGCGATCGAGTCTCTGGCCGCCGCCGAGCCCCGGGGAAAGGCGCTCGGCGAGGTCGCCCTTTGCGGCCAAACCGGGCGCCCTCGCCTGCTACCATCGCCATGCGCGATGACGAGCGAGCGACCGCAACGGGAGCCGACCATGGCCCAGCGCCTGCGCGCGGGTGAGCGCGAGCTGCTCGTCGCCCTGGCTCGCGCGCCCGTGCGGCTTCGATCCGACAACCTGGTCGAGCGGCCCTGGGGTGGCCGATGGCTGCTCGACCTCAAGCGGCTCGATGATCGTCCAGGTCGCTTCGGCGAGTCGTTCGAGCTGGCCGCCGATCCCGATGATCGCGAGGCCCGCGAGCACCCATCGATCGTGGCGCTCGACGACGGCTCGACGATCCCCCTGCCCGAGCTGCTCGAGCTCGCTGGCGACAAGCTGCTGGGGAGCGAGTTCGTGACCGCCTATGGCCCGCGGATCCCCTTGCTGCCCAAGCTGCTCGACGTCGAGACGCTGCTGTCCGTCCAGGCCCACCCACCGGGCAACCCCGAGCTCTACCTGGTGATCGACGCGGACCCCGGCGCGACCCTGCGGCTCGGCTGGCGCGAGCCGATCGATCCGCAGCAGCTCGTCGCCGAGCTCGTGGCCGGTCGTGCCGCCCAAGAGCAGCTGCTCGCCGCGCTCGATCCCGCCACCGATCTCGACGCCCTGCAGGCCGAGCTCGGCGCGCTCTTGGCCCGCGGGGACGCGCTCTCGATCGCCGAGCAGGTCGAAGCGCTCGCCTACGCGATCGCGCCCGCGCTGCGACCGGAGCTCGAGCCTGCTCGCACGAACGCCCTGCTCGAGCGCATGGTCGCGACCTACCGCTCGATGCTCGCCCGCATGAACGAGCTCGAGGTCCGCGCGGGCGACATCATCTACAACGCCTGCCCGAGCGACCCCTGCTCTAGTCGGGCCCCCTCGTCCGAGGTCCACGCGCTCGGGAACCCGCAGGGCAGGCGGCTGCTGCTGTTCGAGATCCGTCGCCCCGGCGCCACCTATCGGGCCTGGGATCACCTGCGCTTCCCCTTGCGCGAGCTGACCATCGAGCAGGCGTTGGCGAGCATGAGCCACGCCGCCAGCAAGCCCGAGCAGTTCCGCGTGCAGCCGCGCCCGCTCCCCGGTCGACCGAACGTGCTGCGCTCGATCGAGTCGCCGGCGTTCGTCGTCGATCACCTGCGCCCGACACCGGACCAGCCGGTCGAGACGCTGCGGACCCCGCTCCCGTCCACGCTGCACCTCCTGCGCGGCGCCGTCGAGCTGCGCGACGCCGAAGGCCGCACGTTGGCCCTGCACGCCGGCCAATCGCTGCTGCTGCCCGCTGGTCTCGATCCGCTCGAGCTTCGAGTCTCGCGCGAGCTCGGGGACCAAGCTCCCGTCGAAGCCGTGCAGGTGCAGCTCCCGATCGGCCCTCAGCGCCGGCCCGACGAGTCACCCAGCCTCGCGGCCAAGCGTCGCAACTGGGACGACCTTCGCCGGATCGTCGCCCGCTCGCAGGGGCCGAGCGAGGTGCTGGCGATCGTCAACCCCGGAGACATCGGCTGGGTGCAGCGGCGGCTCGAGTCGCTGACCACCAGCATCTTTCGCCGCGACGGCAACACCCGCGTGTGCGTGTGCGAAGAGCCGCAGCGGCGTGGTCAGCTGCTCGGCCTACTCGACGCGCTCCGCCAGCACCGCAGCCGCTTCGGTCGTCTCGACCCCGATCGCGTGGCGCTCGCGATCATGCTGCCCGGCAAGGGCACGCGCCTGAGCCCTCTGACCCAGCGCCTGCACGGCATCAAGCCCTCGTTCCCGCTCCCGATCCGCCCGAGCGCCGACGCTCCCTGGCTCGACGGTGCGACCGCCTCGCTCTACTCCTGGGTGCTCGTCACCAACACGCTCGAGCGGCTCGGCTTTCGTGGCCTCGCGTGCAAGTGGGGCGACGAGCCGCAGGTGCCCGCGCGGGTGCTCGCTCGGCTCGACGTCGATCTCTCGCAGGCCGACGCCGTCCGGTTTGGCGCTCGCGTTCGCATCGACGAGGATCTCGCCCGCAACAAGGAGTGGCTCGGCCTCTACGACGATGGCTCGCTGCGCGTCCAAGTCCGTCGACGCCCGCTCGCCCAGCTCCGCGAGCGCCTGCACATCCCCGCCGACGCGATCGACCCGATCGGCTACGTTCACCTCGGCAGCCCGGCGTTCTCGCACCGGTTCCTCGCCGCCGCCGAGCGGGCGTTCGCTGGTTGCCAGGGCTGGATCGACGTTGACGGCTACCTGTTCGAGGCGCTGACCCACGAGCACGACGAGTGGCAGCGCGAGGTCGAGCTGGATCCGGAGCTGCGAGCCTTGCTCGCCCGCGTGCCCGACTTCTTCCAGCGCGCCCGATCGGTCCGCGAGCAGCTCGAGCGCGAGCGCGGCCAGCCCTTGCGGATCCACGTGATCGACTTCGGCGCCGAGCTGCACTGGGTCGACATCGGTCAGCTCGGCAAGGCCCGCGAGGCCTACTCGTTGCTCGGCGATCCTCGTGAGCCTGGCGAGGTCGCGCGCATGCTCGCCGCGATCGACTCGATCGAGCCCGACCGCTGGGGTAACCGCGTCGTCGGCCGCAGCGCCGCCCCCGACGACGGCAGCGTGCGCGAGTGCGTGCTCATCGACGCAGTGATCGGATCGGGCCCGGCCGAGCGAGCCGTCGTCGTGCGCAGCCGGCTGGCCCACGCCCGGCTCGAGCCGGGCAGCGTCGCGATCGATTGCCGGGTCGCGGCGCTGGAGCTCGGCCGCGACGCACTAGCGTTTGGCTCGCGGCTCTCCCACCTGGTCGTGCCCGCGGGATGGGTGCACACCAGCATCCCCCGCGATCCCACGACTGACGAGCCGGTGCTCGAGAGCTGGTGGGCAGACGCTGGAACGAACCCTGGCTCCGCGGACAATTACGAGCGCCCAATTTGGGACAACCCCGACAGCTTCGCGAATAAATTCGAGCAGATGCGCCAGCGCGAGGTCGCTCCAGAGCAAGTCGAGCGACGTATCGCTTCGCGCCATGACTAACAGCTTGGCTGCCTAGCTGCTTGCCAATACGGACAGGCGAGCGCGAGCCGCCGAGTCCGCCTCCCTAAACAAGCCACGAAGCCCTCGCCGGGCCTGGCTGCCGATCGCTCGAATTTCACGTTCGACTGGCGCTTTGATCGACAACGTGGATGCGCTCGGACAGCCCCCTACATATGGCTGGAGCGCGTGTGTTCGCTGCCCGAGGGCTTCTGAGTCTCGTCCTGCTCGCCGCATGCAGCGAGAGCGACGACCTCGCCGATGACCCAGGAGCGCTGATCGATCTGACAATGCAGAGCACGACAGGGGTGCTGCTCGACGAGCTCCCCATGGCCGACCGTGATCGGATCGCCCAGCTGCTGATCGACGAGTCCGAGGAGTTCTGGCTGATGCGGGCGATCATGCAGGTCGAGACCACTGCCTACCGCCTGACCTACCGCAACCTCTTCGTCGACGGAGCCGGTCAATTGCCCCTGCCGCCCCGCGAGCAGTGGATGTTCGTGATCGGCACCCCGCAGCGGCGGACCATCGATGGACACGACCTCGTCGTCGTCGACTACACCTTCTCTGGCACGCTGCTCTCGGCGCCCGATCAGCCCGGCATCGCCGAGCCCGCCCTCGCCAAGCTCGGTGGCACGCACGAAGAGACGTTCACGCTGCCCGCCGACCCCGAGCTGCTGTTCCAGCGGACCGGGTACGCCTGCATGGACGAGGAGGACTTCCCCCCTGGCAGCGTCGACAGCGAGAACGCGCGCAGCTTCTTCGACGACACCTGCGAGGGCGGCTCCGCCTCTCCCTGCCACGTCACGGAGGCGCCCTCCGAGTCCTGCGTCGAAGCGCTGCAGGCCCACGTAGGGGCCGTCCAGACCGCCATGCACTTCGAGCGTCGGCGCTGGAGCAGCGAGCGCGCCGACGCGGTGCGCCTCGCCGAGCAAACGCCCGGGGGTCCCCAGCTGACCGCGCTCGAGAGCGGCCTCGACGATCACCGGATCGTCTATCGCTACTTCCCCGCCGACTCGTGCGCGATCGCGGAGGGCTGCGTTGGTGGGCCCGGCTGGCGCCGACTGCTGCAGTTCACCGCGAGCATGCACAACAGCGGTGACGAGGACGTGGTGATCGGCGACGTCGGGCCCGGCAGCCCGGCCGTCTCGCACAACATGGTCTCGTACAGCGAGTGCCATGGCCACATGCACTTCAACCACTATGGCGACTTTCGGTTTGGCGAGGGCAGCGTGGAGCTCGGCTCTAAGCGAGCGTTCTGCCTCGAGAGTACGACCCGCTACTCCAACACCGAGCTCTCGCCGCTCGTCCACGACTACTCGTGCCACTACCAAGGCACCGCCGCTGGCTGGAGCGACGACTACATCGCCGGCCTGGAGTGCCAGTGGATCGACATCACCTCGGTCACCAGCAAGGACCTCGTCATCGAGCCGCTGATCTTCGAGGTCAACCCCGACGGCTTCTTGTGCGAGGGCCAGCTGCAGCGCGACGCCGACGGCCAGCCGCTCTTCGAGCCGACCGAGTTCGTCACCGAGCAGGGTGATCCCGAGAGCCGCTTCGTCTGCGAGCCGCGCGAGGGCTGGGCCGACGACAACACCGCGACCGCGATGATCTCGGTGATGGCGGAGGGCGGCTTGGTCACCGACGTGTGCACGCGCGGCCAGCTCGGCGAGAAGCGCAACTGCGGGTTCACCAAGCAGCGCGACCACAAGCCCTGCACGGCGGGCGAAGAGACCAAGCTGTCGTGCTGGGGGACACCGGGAGCTCCGGCCCAGGTCCTGCGGATCTGCGAGACCAGCAAGGTGCTCGGGCTAGCGATCCCCTGCACCTATCAAGACTCGCTCGCCAACCTGACGATTGGTGAGGAGGAGGTCGAGGTCGCGT
>CBFGLP010001098.1:0-2422 GCA_965649595.1 uncultured Myxococcales bacterium
TCTTCATCGCGTAGCGCTCGGCCGGCAGCCCGAACGAGTCCCAGCCCATCGGGTGCAGCACGTTGAATCCGCGCATCCGCTTGTAGCGGGCCATGATGTCGGTCGCGGTGTAGCCCTCCGGGTGTCCGACGTGCAGCCCGCTCCCGCTCGGGTAGGGGAACATGTCGAGCACGTAGTACTTGGGCTTGCTACGGTCGACGACCGCCTTGAAGGTCTCGTTCGCCTTCCAGAAGGCCTGCCAGCGCAGCTCGATGGCACCGTGGTCGTAGGGCATGGTCGGGGAAGCTACGGCGTTTCCGGGCCGCTTGCCAGCGGACGCGCTCGCGTCGCTCGACGCGCCGGATTGGCGGTGTTAGTCGAGGCTCACCGGTCACGAGCAAGGCCCGCTACCGAGGCGCTCGAGCTCGAAGGTCACGCCCGAGTTCATGTCCGCGAGGGCGACTGGCACGAGCTCCATCCCCTGATAGCCAAAGCACTGCCCGCCGACCACCTCGTCACCGGCGAGCGCCCGCAGCTCGACCTGCCACTGGCCGGTCTGCGTGACCCCGAGATCCCACAGCTGCGTGCCCGCGACTTCGTCGCAAGCGCGCGAGGTCCCGAGCACGTCCGGCGGATCCTGAGCGAGCGTACAGGGCACGGGCGGATCCCAGCAGTCGAGCCGCCGCGTCACGATCTCGACCGTGTCGGCGCCGCTGCACAGATCGCTCGCGTCATCGTGGATCTCGAAGAACGCGGTCGCTTCGACCCCCTCGTCGAGCCCCATCTCGCCTTCGTCTTGGTCGGCGAGCCCCTTCGTGCTGTCCGTGCACGCAGCAGCGAAACCGAGCACACACGACAATGACGCGATCGCGAGATGGGCGCGGGTGAGCATCGCCGCGAGCATACGCGAGTTCATGACCCGCTCGCCGAGCTGGCGCCTTGATAGCCTCGGGCCGATGGCTGTCGCTCCCCGTGCCGTGCTCCTCTCGCTCGCAACCTTCGCCTGCGCCCGCACCCCCGACCCCGGGACCAGCGACGAGGCCGGCACCGAGACCACGACCGACACGACCACCGACACTACCGAGACTGGTGACGATCCCCCACCCCCGCTCGAGGGCTACGCCGATCTCCACCTGCACATGTTCGCCGAGGAGGCGTTTGGTGGCGGCTGGTTTCACGGTCAGGCCGAGGGCCCGGCCGAGGTCGCGCTCGCGCTCTGCGACGGCGGGGAGCCTGGTGACCACGGCCGCTTGCGCGACGATCTCGACGCGCTGTTCGACGGCTGCGATCCCTCGCAAGTCAGCGAGCTCGCCAGCGAGGTCGATCTCCTGCAGGCGATCCTCGTGCTCGGTGGCGTGGGCGTGTCCGAGTTCATCTCGAACATCCCCGGCAGCGAGGGCGACACCGGCAACCACGCCGACCGCCTCGGAGGCTGGCCCGAGCTGGACGGCTGGCCGCGCTGGGACGCGATCGCCCACCAGCAGGCGTGGGAGGGCTGGTTGAAGGACGCCTACGACTCCGGCCTGCGCGTCACCGTGATGTCGGCGGTGTCCTTCGATTGGCTGTGTCGGGCGATCCCGCCAGAGAACCTCGCGCGGCCGCAGTGTGACGAGATGGACGACGTCCGCGTGCAGCTGCAGCGGGCCAACGAGTTCGACGCGGCCAACGACTGGGTCGAGATCGCCCTGACCGCCGAGGACGCCCGTCGAATCGTCAGCGAGGGCAAGCTCGCGATGGTGCTGAGCATCGAGGCCTCGCACATATTCGGTGAGGGCGATTGGCGGGCGCAATTGGACGAGGTCTACGACCTCGGCGTGCGCACCCTGCAGATCGTTCACCAGCTCGACAATCGCTTCGGCGGCGCGGCCCCCCACAATACGATCTTCCAGCTCGCGCAATTCGGCGAGAATTGCCACGTCGACACCGACTGCGCATTGACGAGCCCGGAGCTGACCTTGGGCTTCGACGTCGACGCGAATTGTCGTAACGTGCTCGGCCTCACCGATGAGGGCCGCGAATTGATCGAAGAGATGATCGCGCGCAACATGCTGATCGACGCCGCGCACATGTCCGAGCAATTGACCAAGGACATTCACGATGTAGCCGTCGAGCACGATTATTATCCGATCTATCTCTCGCACGCGCACTTGCGCGAGATCATGCGGCCGGACAAGGCCAAGGAAGAGAAGACCACCCCTGCGTGGATAGTTCAAATGGTCCGCGAGACCGGCGGCATGATCGGCCTGCGGACCGCTCACGAGGAGGTCAACACCTACGACGCCTCGCCGGTCGCGAACACCTGCCACGGCTCCTCGCGCTCGTTCGCGCAGGCCTACGACTACGGCCGGCTGGGCCTTCGGGTCCCGATCGGCCTCGGCTCGGATCTCAACGGCTTCATCCAGCAGACCCGGCCGCGCTTCGGTGACTCCGCCTGCTCGGCCTC
>CBFGLP010001099.1:0-11545 GCA_965649595.1 uncultured Myxococcales bacterium
CACCAGCACCAGTGTAGTGGTCCCCACGGCCGCGGGCGACCGACTTGCAGGGTTTTGTGATGGTGGGGGGTGCGGGCGGTTCTGAGCGCGAGTGGGTGGGCGGGGCCGCTCACCCAGGAGGATGCGTGCCTACCTGGGCACCGGGAGAGCGCCCTGGGCTCGTAGCCGCCACCGAGAGTGCGAGACTCGTCGTGCTGAAGGTAAGCCTGCGCGACGCTGACGATCGCGTCTGCGCGCTCGGGCGGCAGTTGGATATCGATGATGACTCGAGACATGCGAGGTTCATCCCATAAAAGGCAAGCTATTTGGATGGGGCCAAGTTTCGCGTGGGGGTGGCTACAACCCGCTGCGACTGGGCTTGAAGCCCGACAGCACATAATTGCCTATATCGAGAGCTACAAGGGCCCCAACAAAGGTTAGAGCCCCAACTCAAATCGGCGGCCCGAGATCCTCCCACGAAGGCCCCCACCCGCCCAGATACGCAAACCCATCCATCGGCCCGAACCCCGCCACGACCACCGAGATCGGTGAGTCGCCCTCGACCCGATAGATCCCCGGACCGACCGACCAGCGCGAGAGCTGCCGCGAGCCCACACCCTCGGCTATTACGAAGCTGCCTCCGAGCGGCTCCATCGGCGTGTTCGGCAGCGGCTGCCCCGGCAGGCCTGCGACCGGCTCGATCTCGAACAGCGTCCCCTTGGCCGAGAGCACGAGCAGGTGCGTAGTAAAGCCCTCGGGCACCCAGACCCAGTGGCGGGTCGTCCACAGCTCGACGGGCGCGAGCTGGACCATCGAAGGCGAGCCCTGGTCGGTGTACTGGGCGTTGGCCATGTAGGCCGAGACGATCACCGGCTTGTCGCTGACGATCGCTAGGTCGCGCTCGTCCGAGTAGATCCCGAAGGGCTCGTGCGGATCGATCACCGCCGCGTCGACCAGCTCGCCCACGCCGTGCAGCACCTGGACCTCGGTGTTCGGCTCGTTGGCGATCACCTGAAAGAGCGTCGGCTCGTGGATCAGCTCGGGCACGTCGTCGCCCATCACGTCGACCTGCGCGACCAGCCGCGGGGCCACGAAGTGCCGACCGACCAGACGCGCGGCGAGGTGCTCCTGCATGTGCCCGCACCAGCCCTCGTACTCGGGGATCGCGGCGCATGAGTGGGCCGAGAACACCGAGGTCCGGTGCTCCTGGCCCGAGTAGACCCGGCTCCCGCTGATGCCGTGATCGACCTCGGCTTCGGTCTCGGTCGCGCTCAGGCGCAGGAGCTGACCGGGCCGCAGCATGCGTTGGACCGGGTCGAGCCAGGCGTCGACCGGATCCTCTTCGCCAGGCATCACGTCGAACGAGAGCTCGACGCTGGCCGGCGTGAAGTCGCTGAGCGCGACCACGCCGAGGTACGCCGACTCGCCCACGCCGATGTGCGTGCGCCAGCCCGCCACACGGGTCTCGGTCGTCCACGCGGAGCTCGGCTGGAGCAGCGCTGCGCTGGCCGAGAACCCCTCGCCCGACGCCGGGCTGGCCTGGATCGCCATCACCGGGAGGTCGCTGCGGATCCGCAGCACCGCACCGTCGAACAGGCCGGTCTGGCGCTTGTGCATGTCCGGAGGCAGGAACACGTGGGCCTGCTCGGGCTCGATCAGCGCGCTGTCGGTGGTCCGCCAGGTCTCGCCGTCGTAGCGCTCGAGCACGACCTCGACCACCTCGTTGGCTGGGTTGATGATCACGAACCCGTAGGGGTCGTAGTCGAACAAGCCGGGCTGATCGAGATCGATGCCGAAGAACTCGCAGCCGAGGTGGCTGGGGAAGCGTGCCGCGGTCTCGCAGGACGAGGTCGGCGACTCGTGGTGGTGAACGTCGAACAGCGTCGGGTCATCGTCGGTGTCGGCACCGTCGACATCCGAGCCATCATCGCTGTCTGGCGGGAGCGAGCCGTCGGAGTCATCGGCGATCTCGGCGACCGAGTCGGCGCTCTCGTCTGCCCCGAACGAGTCGAACAGGTCCACGCGACAGCCGGTCACGAGCGTGAGCACGGCGAAGCCGAGGCCGAGCACCTCCCCGTGCGTCCGATGTCGTCCTGCGCGCCGAACCATCGTTCGTTCGCGGCTCCCCCCCTGCCGATGACGATAGGCCGGAAGCTCGGCGGGGGTCTAGTGGCTTCGTACGACCGCGGGAGCGCCCGGTGTCCGGCCGGGAACGCGGGTCGAAGGATCTGCTCGCGCGGACACCCGAAACCAGAAACCATGGAGCCATGGACCCGGCTGTTTTCAAGTCCCACCTCGACGAGCTGCACGAGCTGACCGATCGCCTCGACCCCGACCCGGCGCGTGGCGACTGGTTGGCCCACATCAGAGTCCTCGAGCAGCGACTCGCCTCGGCCGCTTGGCTGCTCGACAACCTCGAGGGCATCCCGAGCGTGGCCGCCGATCCCTACGCGGCGATCCATCTTCGCAACGCGGTAATCGATCTCTGCGCCGGCCTGGTCGCGCTCTTGCACGCGGCGCAGCGAAGCCGCGACGCCCAAGCGCTGCTGCTGCGCTGCGCCAAGGCGATGAACAATCCCGATGTGCGCGAGATCTACACGACCGGCGCCAGCATGCTGACCAGCTTCACCCTGGCCATGCGCGCTCGCTGGCTGATCGCGCATGGCCGTGACGCCGAGGGCCGCAAGCTGGCTGCGACGCTCAGCAAGGCTCCGGAACCACTCGCGGCATTTGCCCGCAGGATCGAGCGGACCCCGATCCCGGTCGAGAGCGGGCCGACCTCGTTCACGATCAACGGCTTTGGCACCAAGCTCTACTTCGACACGGATCGGGCGCCCGATGGCAGCGTGATCCGAACTCGCTTCTTCACCGCGCTGTTCATCCCGGTGATTCCGCTCGACGCCTGGCGGGTCATCGACGCCGAGGACGACAAGTTCTACGTCAAGGGCAAGGTCCCGCTCAGCCGACCGATGCGCTACTGGCAGCGCGGCGCCGGGCTGCTGCTAGCTGGCGCGATCCTGTGGGGCAGCTGCACCTCGTTCCTCAACTCGCCCGAGCGCCACCTTCGGCTCGAGCTCGAGGAGGTCGCTACGCTCGAAGACTCGGACCCCGAGCGAGCGCTGACGCGCTACGAGGCGCTGGCCAGCCAGTACAGCGAGCTCGACGACGACGATCTCGCGCCGGTCGCCGAAGGCTGGGTCCGGCTCGCGACCCGCGACATCGCCGAGCCGATGACGCCCGAGGGCGCCGCCCGAGCGACCGCCGTGATCGCTCGCTTCGAGGCCCTTCCCGCCCGCATGCACACCAGCGAGCTGGCCCGCCCCTTCGTCGATGTGCTGCTGCGCTGGGTCGATCAGCTCGGCCACGAGACTGGCGCGGCCGCGGACGCCAGCCTCGATCTGCTCGCCGCCGCCGACCGCTTCGCGCCGGCCGACTCGCGCATCGACGAGCGCGTGCGAGCGACCCGGATCGCGCTGGCCGATCAGCTCGCCGAGGATTGGCCGATCGAGGCGCTGTTGCAGTACGACCGGTTCGGCGAAGACGCGGCCGCCCAAGCCGGGATGACCACCATCATCGAGAGCCTGCCCAAGAGCCCCACGCTCTTCGCCGAGATCGGACTCGAGGTGCGCCGCTGGGTCGAGGCCGGCGGGAGCGAGCGCGACTGGGCCGGCTACCTCGCTCAGCAAGGCGAGGCGCTCGCGTTCGACGTCGATCGCCAGGCGCTGCTCGAGCGCAACGACGAGGCCGAGCTGAGGACCGCGCTCGCAGCCGAGCCCACCGATCAAGGTCTCGCCGTGGCGATCGCTCAGCTCCAGCGCGGACGCGGCGAGCTCGACGAGGCCTACGCGACCCTCGCGGCGCTCGGCAAGCCCGGCATCCTGACCCACCACGCCCAGTACCTGCTCGCCTCGATCGAGTTCGAGCGCGGCAACGTCGTGCAGGCGGCCACGCTGCTCGAGCAGATGCTCCGCAACCGGCTGCCCGCGTTCGAGGACGCTCGCCGCGACTACGATCGCGAGTTCGAAGCCCTACGTGATCGCCTGATCAGCGCGGCCGAGCAAGGCAGGGTCCCGCTCCAGCACAAGGACGCGATCCTCGGCCAGAACGAGGAAGCCGCCCGCGAGGCGTTCCAGCAGTGGTTGTTCGACGAGATCGGCAAGTCGGCGCGGCTCGAGCAGCTGCAGGACGCCTACACCCGCCGCTCCGACATCGTGCCCGTAGCGATCCTGCTCGGCACGATTCAGCTCGAGCGCGCCCGCGAGGCGACCGGTGAGGAGCGTCAGCGGCTGCTCGACGCGGCCGAGAGCACGTTCTTGTCGTTCCGCGGCGAGGCCCAGGGCATGCCGAGCTACCACGCGTCGCTCGGCCAGGTTTATTACCGGTTGGGTAAGAACGACGAGGGCGACGCCGAGCTCCAGGTGCTGCTCGCCGATCCAGATCCGATGATCCAGGTGATGGCCGCGGGCGCCTATCGCGACGTCGGTCGCTTCGAGCGTGCCCGCGAGATCCTCGACTCGGTCTATGAGAAGGCCGATCCGACCCTGAAGCAGCAGGTCGCCCACATGCGCGCGATCTTGGCTCAGACGCTCGACGAGCGACAGGAGTGGCTCGAGCGCGCCGACCAGGACGACCCCTTCGTACGGGCCAGCCTGGTCGAGGTCGAGGGCGAGCGCCTGCGCCTCGCGGGCAAGTTCGCGGCAGCCGACGCAAAGTATGCCCAAGCCTACGAGCTGACGATCGCACAGACTGGTCGCGAAGCCTCGACCAACAACGCCGCACTGACCCTGCTCCAGCGCCACGCATGCACCGGCGATCTCGAGCACGTCCACGAAGCCGCCAAGCTGCTCGAGCGCTCGGTCGCGTCCCGCCCCGACGACGCCATCGTCATCAGCAACTACGCGCACCTGATCAACTTTCAGACCACGCTCGCCTTGATCGATCGCGTGGTCCCGGTCGAGGGCTTGCGCATCTCTCCGAGCGAAGCCCGCTACGTGCTCGACATGCTGCTCGAGTCGACAAAGCGCGACGAGCTGCTCGTGGCCCTGCGCGAGAGCCCGGAGCGGCAGCGGACGCTCGAGACCTTCAGTCGACTCGAGGCGCTCGCGCCGAGCTCGATCGAAGGCTACTCGGGCCAGGCGCAATGGCTCATCGCGGCCGAGAACTACCCCGCCTTGGCCAAGCTGATCGAGCGCCTGCGCGCGCTCGAGGGCCTCGACACCTCCGACCACGCCAGCGCCCACGCCAGCTACCTCGACGGCAGCGCGGACGAGCAGAGCACCCAAGAATGGATCGCCAGCTTGACCGCCCGCGCCGCCGCACGAGCGCAGGCCAAGCGAGCCTCTGCGTCGGCCAAGGCCCTGCTGCATCAGCTCGACGGTAGCGACCGCTACGAGCTCGCCCGCATCCGGGACCTGCCCAGCGATGGCTTGGTCGATATCCGCGCGGCGATCGAGTCGTTCGAGCAGGCCCGCGCGCTGTGGCCCGAAGGTGTCTCGGACAGCTCGCTGGCGGATGCGCTGATCTTGGTAGCGATCCTCGAGCTCGCCGCCGAGGACAACCAGATGAACGGACTCTGGCGCGAGCACGGTCGGCAGGGTCTGACTTCCTTACTGCACCTGCTGCTCGACCAACACCAGCCGCTCGTGACCAAGCTGGCCGCGAAGCCATCCTTCCAGCGCAGCGTCGAGCTACGCAAGGCGTGGCCCGACGAGCGGCTCGGGCTCTTCGACGTGACCCTAGCGCGGGTCATGGACGACTCGGCGCTGCGCGAGCGGGCTCGGGCCTCGCTGCGCAGCGAGCAGAGCCGGCTCGGGATGGAGCTAGCCGAGCTGCTCTCGCCCTACGACGCGTCGTTTGCCCAGCTGCGCGCGCTCATCGAGGCCGAGCTGGGCTGACGACCGACCCTGTCCGGACCACCGAAGCGCCGCGCCGACAAGCCCGCGCGGTGCATCGGATACACTCCGCCCCCGACCATGCCCTCGAGCGAGACCACATCCTCGCCCCTGCGCCGGCTCGCCGCGCTCCCGTGGTTCTGGACCCTGCTCCTGGGCCTGGCGGTCATCACGATCTACAGCGCCTCGATCGGCGCCTGCGGCCCCTGGGATCCCTGGGAGACCCACTACGGCGAGGTCGCCCGCAACATCCTCGTGCGCGAGGATCCGATGGACCTCTGGTGGCGGCCCGGCCACGGGCCGCACGGCAAGCGCGAGGGCGTGTTCGCGTCCAAGCACGCGCTGCCCTTTTGGGCGATGGCGCTGAGCATGAAGATCTTCGGGGTCGGCGTGAGCCCGGCTGCCGACGAGATGGTCCGCTCGCCGCTGCCGGAGATCGCCCTGCGGATGCCGAGCATGCTGGTCGGGCTCGGCGGCGCGGCGCTGCTCGGCTGGGTAGTCGCTCGTCTCGTTCACTGGCGCGCCGGTCTGCTCACGGCGCTCGTGCTCGTGACCATGCCGCAGTACGCGATCATCACCCGTCAGGCGGTGACCGACATGTTCTTCGTCGGTCCAGTGTGCCTGGCGATGGCCGCGTGGGGGATGGCCTGGCTCGACAGCGAGCGCGAGCTGAGGCTCAAGGGGCGCGGCTTGGTCCAGATCCCCTGGGATCGGGCCTACCTCGGCTTCTTGCTGCTGTTCGTGATCGCGGCCGTAGTCCCGCTCGCGGTCCTGCACCTGCACGTGACCGACCCCGCGACGATCGATCGCGTCGCCGCCTGGAAGCGGACCGACACCGCGACCGTCGACGACCTGCACGAGATCGCCCGCCACCTGATCCTCTACTGGGTGCTGATCGCCCTGATCGTGCTGCGGAGCTTTCGCTGGCGCCGCCGCAGCCAGACCTGGATGGGCGTGCTCTACCTGGCCGGCGGGCTCTCGCTGATGGGCAAGGGCCTGATCGGCCCAGGCATCATCGGCCTGCTTGTGCTCGTGCACATGCTGGTGACCGGGCGCATGCACCTGCTCTGGCAGCGTCGCTGCGAGCTGGCCGTCGGCATCCTGATCTTCGTGGTCAGCTGCTTTCCCTGGCACCACGCGATGGCGATCTTCCGCGGCGACCGGTGGGTCAACGAGCTGATCGTCGTCAACAACCTCGCGCGCTTCACCTCGGGCGAGCAGCAGCAGGCGGTCGGTGGCTTCGCGTTCTACCTGCGCACGCTCGGGCTCGCGGCGCTGCCCTGGTCGGTGGTCGTGCTGCCCGCGCTGTGGGCGGCCCTGGTCGCGTTTCGCCGCAAGCTCCCGCGGCCCGAGTCGAGCGGCGCGCTCGAGGGCAGCGCCCATCGCCCGCGCGCGGCCGACCCAGCGCTCGACGCCAGCGGCAAGCTCTTGGATCCGCGCGGCGAGCTGCACCGCCTAGCGCTGCTGTGGTTCGTGATCAGCTTCGGGCTGATCACCTACAGCGTGACGAAGTACTACCACTACCTCGTACCCGTGCTGCCGCCGCTGGCGATCCTGATCGGGCTGTGGATGCACGGCCTGCTCCCGAAGCCGGCTGACGAGCACGATGGCGCCCCAATCGCTCAGCCTCCGCTCTTGGCCGTGCTGGCGTTCGCGCTCGGCGGCTGCACGGCCCTCTACCTGGTGATCAGCGCGGCGATCCACGAGCCCGCTTGGATCGCCCACCTCACGACCTACCTCTACACGGGCATGTGGCGGCAAGGCGCGCCGCCGGTCGATCGCCTGATCTGGTGTGCGCTGCCGTTTGGGATCGGCTTGCTCGCGTGGCTGGCCCGGCGCGCGCGGGTGGGCGTGGCCGCGATGCTGCTCTCGGGCCTGCTGACGACCGCCTACGTGCTCGACGACTATCTACCGGCGACCAGCGAGAACTGGTCGCAGCGCTCGGCGATGCGGGTCTACTTCGACAACGCCGAGAAGGGCGACAAGCTGCTGAGCTGGTGGTTCTATTATCGCGGCGAGACCTACTTCTCGAAGCGGCGGATCTGGGTCTCGATGGAGCCCGACCGCGAGAACCTGCGCGCGTACATCGACGAGCACCGGGGCAAGGACGTGACCTTCTGGATCATGACCACGTCGCAGCACGCAAAGCGGGCGCAAGCCCACTTCCCGACCGACCTGCGCGACGACATTCAGGTGGTTTACGAGAACTACCACTATGCCCTGTTGAAGGTGGCGATCCCGTGATTATCAGGCGTTCAATCGATTCGTGAAGTCCTGAACCATCAAATCGAGCACGTAGAGGTCCCCGGTCGAGTGGTGCAGCTTGACCGCGAAGGGGACCTGCAGGCGATCGCCCAGGGCGTAGCGCTGGCCAAAGTAAAAGAAGGGCTTGGTCGTGCCGTGGTGGACGGCGTGGAGGGTGAGCCCGGTGAAGCGCAGGCCCGGGAGGCTGCCGATGAAGGTCGAGAGCGCGAACTGCAGATCGCTGACCGGCGTGAAGCGGCCGCTGCGGGCCGCGTCGATGCCGGCCCGGTAACGATCGACGAAGCTCGTCCAATCGAGCCCGACGACGTCCTCGAGCAGCACGTCGCAAAAGCGCTCGCGGCCGCCGACGGCGACCGGGATGTAGAGGCCAGGGTTGCGCAGCAGGTACCACGAGCCGTCGATGCAGCGCAGACCGAAGGCTGGGTGATCGGTCAAGGTCGCGAGCAGCCTCCAGGTCAAGAACGCGGAGAACGAGGCCCCGGGCACGCCCGCGAACTCGCGCTCGTAGAGCTCGCGCGCCCGCGTGACGTCGAGCTGCAGCGTGGTGTCGACGTGGGGGTTGAGCAGGTTGGCCGGCTGCATGAAGAACGACATCGCCCAGCGCTGGTAGTGGCCAAGCGGCTCGAGGTCGTAGGGCTCGGCGCGGTAGCGCTCGAGCAGCGCGCGGGCGTCCTGGGAGAGGCTCACCGGGCGACGTCTAGCAGCCTCAGATGGAATCCGTCGAGTCGGATCGCGCTGGCTGCCGCCGCTAATGCACGCGCAAGCCGCTGGTGGACGCGACGGCCATGAACTCGAACGGCTTGGCCTCCCCCGGACGCTCGAGCCCCGCTGGCTGCAAGTAGCGAGCACCGAGATCGAAGCGCTCCGGATCCGGCGAGTACTCGAAGCCCAGCGCACCCAAGACGTCGTGCAGCTCGGCTTCGCTCGCGACACACCACTGCAACGCCTCGCCCAGCCATGCCAGCGTGGTTCGGGTCAGCCAACCGATCCGGCCCACGTCCGCCCTGCCCTTGCGATCGCACTTCATGTAGGTGAACACGACCCGACTCTCCCGGCCCGTGGACACGCGGACGTCCGTGAAGAAGCGCTCGACCGCAGTGCGCTGGAGGTACATCAGCACGCCCTCGGCGACCACGACCGTGCGTACCCGCGGATCCCATTGTTCGGTCACCCGCAGCACGTCTTTGAGTCCCGTGTGCCCGAGGTCGGCCTCGAGCAAGACCAGGTTTGGCCGCGCGCCCCCGATCGCCTCGACCCCTGCCCGCTTGCTCGCGTGGGTCGCTGGATGATCGATCTCGAACAAGCTGACGCTCGGAAACTCGGCCGCCAAGCGCATGCAGAGCGTGTCGAAGCCCGCACCGACCACCAGCACCTGGGCGAAACCGAGGTGGATCGCCGCCCGCACCTCGTCGTCGACGAAGCGCTTGCGCAGGCCCATCCGTGCGGCCATCCCCTTGGCCATGGCCTCGGACACGCGATTGAGCACACGATGGAAGCTGCGCCGATCGTAGAGATCGATCATCCACTGCTGCATCCCGCCGGTCGCGAGCAGCAAGCGCTCGGTCATCATGGCGGCGCGTTCGGGTAGCAGCGGTGCGATTTTCGGATCGCGGCCGAGGTACACCAGCACCCGCGCGAGCTTGGTCGCCGTATGGCTGACTCGTCCGTGTCGCATGGGCGGAGGTTATTCGAGAGCGGGTGCCTGCGCCCGTCCGAGCGCTCCGGAGCGCCCCTCATCGGTGGGGCGAATCGGTGGACGTGCTCGCCGCCTTCGTCGTGGGTGCGCGCGATCGTGCTAGCGTTTGGACGCGATGACACTGGCCAAGAAGGGCAGCCGCCTGATCGTGGTGGACGGGCATCGTCTCCGGTTCTCGGTGTTCCGCAATGGTGTCCGCGGCTGTCCGGACTGCGACAGGCTTCACGTCGTGATCTCCGACGAGAGCCGCAAAGGCAGCGTGGTCCGGATCCACGCGGGTGACCCATCGGGTCCGGACCAGGCGATCACGCCGAAGATGATCGCTGCGGCTGCCAGGCAGGCGCTCGCTGCTGGCTGGCGCCCGGGTGAAGGCCAGGGCGTGTTCGTCGAGCGAGTTCGTCGATGAGCTCTCCAGCCATTCGCGGCTGACCGCCACGGCCCAGGACATGCTCAGGATCGGACGTCGACGCCGCGGGCCGCGAGCCGATCGAGCACCTGTGGGTCGTCGATCTCGCCAAGCTCCACGCGCAGCCCGGCCAGCTTCGGCAGGGTCTCGAGCACGGCCGCGTTCGTGCATTGACCCGACAAGAACACCCGCTCGAGCGTCGGGTGCCCGCGCAGCGGGCCGAGATCCAAGCTCGCTTCACGATAGCCGTAACCGTCGAGATCGAGCGTGCGCAGGGCCGTGAGGCGCTCGATCCCGTCGAGCGAGCCCAGCTGGTAGTGGTCCGTCTCGCCGCCGGTGTAGACGTCGATGGTCTCCTCGATGAGCATGTAGATGTCGTTGCCGCCGTCGAAGTCGATGCACCCGATCTCGGGGAGCGCCTGCTCGTCGAGCTCGACATCGCGAAGGCGCTCGAGCGCCTTATAGATCCTGTCGTCCTCGTCGTCCTCTTCCTCGACCTCGCCGATCGCCTCGCGCACCACCTCTTGGTCGAGCCGGCCGACCTCGATCAGCGCGTTCATGATCGCGAGGCGCAGGCCCGGGTCCGGAATCTCGTGTGCCTTCATCGGCGAGGATCCTACCTGCGCGCGCTGAGCAAATGCGAAAGGCAGAGCTCATGCAGCCCTGCCTCTCGCAGACCCGAGCAATCGGGCTCACTCGTAGACTTCGACGTAGCCCGGATCCAGCTCGAACTCGAACTCGACCACCCGCGGCGGGCCATTCCAGTGCGGGTAGGGAGCAGCGGCTGCGGCCTCGCGCAAGCAGTCCCTGAGCTTGTCGGCCTTCTCGAACCCCTCGGGCATCGTCGCGTTGACGCCGAAGGGCCGCGACTCCTTGGGGTTGAGCTTGACGGCGATCACCACGTCGCCGAGCAGCTGATCCTCCTTCTTGCGGCGCTTCTTCTCGGACTCGACACACGCACCGATGTCCTCGAACTGGCCAAAGAATGCCTGCTGGATCGCGTACTCGTCGGGGATCTCGCCGCCGTACTGATCCATGTCCAAGACGATGTCGGCGTTGGGATCGAACTCGGCGATGTTGGCCGTCACGGGGCCGGGCGCTGCGGTGCCCCCCATCCGCATGGTCAGCTTGCGCTGCTGCTTGCCGGCCTGATCTTGGGACTTTCCACAGGCAGGGACGACGAGAGCCGAAGCGAGCAGGATTAAAGCGACGCGCTTGGTAGTGAGCATGAGTTGTTTCCCCTGGGGGACGTGGGGGATGCGACCTTTATAGCCCCCCCACGGGCGGGGTGCACTCAGCCACGCACGG
>CBFGLP010001100.1:0-8950 GCA_965649595.1 uncultured Myxococcales bacterium
CGCGAGCCCGAGCCCGAGCCCGAGCCGCCGCGGACCAACCCGCCGCTCGAGCTGCCCGGCACTTCCCCAGGCTCCGAGGGGGTCGAAGGCCCGGTCGCCGACGACCCGGCGCCCGAAGGCGCGACGACGCCACCGGAACAGCCCAGCGCCCGCGCGTCGCTCCTGGTGGGACCCGCCCGACAGCTTCGGCAGCCCGGGCTCGAAGGCGTCGCACCGAGCGCGCCTTGATTTGCCTCGCTCCTGATTGACTCCCCGCCGTCCTGCGCAATCATGCGGCCCGGTGCGTCCTCGCTCGCTCCACTTCGCCGCCCTGCTCGCGCTCGCGCTGGCCTCGAGTGCGTGCTCGACGGCTGCCGGCCCCGAGCGCGAGCTGTCGGGCAAGCAGATCTACGATCGTCACTGCGCTCGCTGCCACGGGCTCGACGGTCGACCAACCCCGGCCGCGCCCACGGCCCGCGATCTGACCAACCGCAGCTACATCGATAGCCTTGGCGACCGCAAGATCGAGGCCGCGATCATGGCTGGTCGCCCGCCCAACATGCCGGCCTTCGGCGGGCAATTCTCCCAGCTCGAGATGGATCTCCTGGTCGGCTACGTCCGCAGCCTCTCGAACCCCGAGCTCGGCCCCGCCCGCCTGTTGCCGTCGGACGACTCCAATCCGAGTCAACCCCACGGGGACTGAGAGTCCAGCCGAGTGAGCGCGCGATGACCCAGCGCGATGGGTTCGAGCTGGTCTGGCCAGGCAAGTACGACGCACGGGGGCGCCGCGCGGCGCTGCCCGAGACCGGCGCGACCCTGCACACCCGCGAGCGCTTCGGCGATCCACCGTCGCTGCCGAGCCAGTGCGTGATCCTGGGCGACAACCTGCTCGCGCTCGAGGCCCTCGTCCGCGAGCACCCAGGCAGCGTCGACCTCGTCTACATCGACCCGCCCTTCGCGACGGGCAATCAATTCTCGCTCGTGCGTCGAATCGGCAACAAGCGACGCGGCGACCAGACCGAGCTGCGCCTGCCCGCTTTCGACGACGCCTTCGCGGACGGACCCGCCGGGCTCGTGCGCATGCTCGATCCCCGCCTGCGGCTGATCCACGCGCTGCTGAGCCCGCGCGGGAGCCTCTATGTCCACGTCGATCCAACCGTCGGCCACGCGATCAAGCTGCTGCTCGACGAGATCTTTGGCTGCGAGTGCTTTCAGCGCGAGATCATCTGGCGAATCGGGTGGGTCTCGGGGTTCAAGACCCGCGCGCGCAATTGGATTCGCAACCACGATTCGATCTATTTCTACACCAAGCATCCGACCGAGTTCACGTTCAACAAGCGCTGGATTCCCCACCCCGAAGGCTACCAGCGGCGCGAGGGTGCGGCCGCCAAGGCGCCGGGAATGGCGATCGAGGACGTCTGGAACGCGAGCGCGGCGGAGCTGGAATTACAAGGCCGCGAATCGCTAGATTCGATCCAGATCAAGAGCTTCTCGCGAGAAAAGACCGGCTGGGCGACGCAGAAGAACGAGTCGGTATTGCGTCGAATCATCGACGCATCGAGCAATCCGGGTGACCTGGTCGCGGATCTGTTTGGGGGCTCGGGCACGACCGCCGCGGTCGCCCACGCGCTGGGTCGTCGCTTCTTGGTTAGCGACCACAGCGAGGCGGCCGTGCAGATCACCCGCGCGCGGCTGCGCGAGGCTGGCGTCGCGGATTTTTCCGTTTGTGTGCTGGACGAGGCCGAGCGGCTCGACTGGCTCCGTGCGATCGAGCGCGAGCATGGTCATCCCAGCGATGCGCTGCTGATCGAATGGATGCTCGCGCAGCTCGACGCCGAGCCGCAAGACGGTCCGCTGAGCGGACGTCGTGGCGAGGTCGGGGTGCTGCTCGGGCTGCCGGGGCGACCGCTACGAGACGAGCAGCTCAGGGCCGCCAGCGAGCACGCGCGGCGACTCGGCTTGCGAGCGCTCGAGCTGCTCGCGTGGGACTGGGAGCCGACCGCGACGAACATCCACATCGAGGGCGAGCCCGAGCCCTCGCGACACGAGCCCGAGCGGATCGAGCTGCAGGTCGCCCGCGCGTTCATGCAGCCGAGCGTGCGCGCGACCAGCTGGCGAAGTGGCGGCGTGGCGGTGTGGGAGCGACCGCGGGTCCGCGTAGTGATCGAGCGTGACGGGTCGGCGATTCGCGTGCACCTGCGTGCGCTCGAGCTCGTGCGACCCGAGTGCCTGCCGCAGCCGCTGCGCGATCGCTCGGGCCTCGAGCTCTTGCTCGGCTGGTCGCTGGTCGAGGGCGAGCGCGTGCGCTTCGAGTGCCGACGCGATACCGCGGGTGAGCTGGGCGTGAGCAGCGATTGGTTGGTCCCGAGCGCTGGCTCGGGCCTGACGCTCGCGCTCGATGACGTTCGGGGACATCGCTGCCTGCTGACGATCCCCTAGTGTCTTGCGTGCTCTCGTCACGCCGCTCGAATGGTAATCGACCCAATCTCCAGACTTGCAACATTGGAGGGTGAGCGATCATCTTGACAAATAGGCATGAACCATGAAAACGTATGATTGAATCGGCGAAATCGAGCATCACGTGTCGAGAGCATATCCACTAGCGAATAGGCGTGACGAGGTCAATGCGAGCGCGACCCAGTCGCCGGTAAAGACCGGACCCGGCGCGATAGCGATCCAGCCTCGGGTCTATGGCATCGATCGCGCTGACGCTGGCGCCGGTGTAGCCCAACCTCCCGCTCGGATCCACGCCGCTCGGCCTGCCGAGGCCCGCCCGAGCCGAGGTCCGCAGGGTCAGAGCATGCCGATATACAAGCTGTCGCCCGACCCGGACGAACGCCAGGAGCAGACGGCCGACGCTGCGACCCCCGTCCCGAGCACTCCGGCCGAGCAGCTCGAAACCCCGGCCCAGACGCCGCAGGGCGGCGCTGCGAGCAGCCCCGGGGCGACCGATCTATCCGCGTCGGTCACCACGAAGGCCAGCTTCAGCCCCGAGTGGGACGCGGATCACCAGGATCCCGCCGTCGCTGCGGCGGTACACGTGAGGCTCGCGAGCTTCTCCGCCGAGGGCACCGTGATCATGGACGCCAGCACCCCGGCCGACACCTACGAGCTCGGGTTCGTGCAGAACCTCCTCAGCTCGACCACGACCACCCTATACGTCGACAGCGAGGGCAAGCCGTTCCGCAAGTGCCACTTCAAGTACAAGACGCCCATCCTCGACGGAAAAAAAGACTCGAAGCCGTGGATGCGCTCCGAAAGCGTCATCTCGATCAACTCCAAAGACTACATCGTCAACGCCTCCGATCGCCCGAACGACTACTTCGTCTGGGACAGCACCACCGATCCTTCCGAGACGACGCTGGACAAAGCCGGCAAGCCGGGGCGACTGAGCTCCTCGTCCGGAAAGGACAGCTTCGTCACCTGGCTGGTGATGCGAAACAAGGCCACCAAGGCATTGTCCTATCGTCACTGGGTAACGTGGGAGATCGACAAGTCGTGCAAGTTCGACCACGCGACCCAAAAGGCCACGAACACTGGGCAAGGTGGCTCGGTGAGCGGTCAGGGCACCGGCCAGGGCGCACATACGCCGGTGGTCAGCGGTAGCGTCGCCAACGGTTCGGTGAAGATCGAGTGGACCGACCCCTGAGCGTCGTGATCGCGTGCACTCAGAGCGTGCCGACGTAATCGAAGATCGCCTGGATCTCGGCGTCGCTGAGCTCATCCTCGCTGCGCGAGGGCATGAAGAGCGCCCGCGAGCCGTAGTCCGTTCCCCCCCTGCCCTGGCGGGTGTTTTCGATGAAGTCGCTCAGCGGCGAGTTCATCAGCGGCTTGCCGACGACCCCGCCCTCCGCGTCGGCCCCGTGACAGTTGCGGCAATAGTCGAGGTAGAGCCCCTCGGGCGTGGCCGGCTGCGCGAAGCTGTCGAGGTACTCGATGATCCGGTCGAGCTCGCTGTCGGTGATCGCCTGCGCAGAGAACGACGGCATCACCTGGTTCTCGAACTCGACGCTGGTGCGTCCATTGCGGACGATCCACCGTGCGAAGTCGTCGTGCGGGTGACGGATCTCGTACGCAATATTGGTGCCCTCGGCCTCGGGCCCGTGACACGCCGTGCAGAACGCCATGTACAGCTCCTGCCCAGTCATGCCCTCGTCGATGCCTTCGTCGCTGCCGCCATCGCTCTCGTCGGTTGTGTCGGTGGCGTCGTCCATGATCTCGTCACTACCGTCGTTGCCGACGTCGTCTCCGGCAACACAAGCATTACCGAGCATGAGGACCAAGGCGCACGCGAGAGCTCGAGAGAGGCGGAGCATGGCTGCACTGAGTTGCCCGAAGCCTCGCACGATTACACCCCTGCGCGATGCTGCTGTTAGCGTCGCCCGTGAGCGAGCGCCGGAAACACCGCGAGCTTGTCGGGGTTGCGCACCGCGTAGATCTCCTGGATGAGGTCCGATTCGACGCGCACCCCGAGCGCGGTGATGAGCTGGCCGGCCTCGTAGATGAGCAGACCCGGCGCACCGTTGAAGCGGTGCGCCACCACCTCGATCGGTTTGCCGGTGGCGGCCTGCTTGGTCCAGATGTACAGAAAGAACCCAGCGACGGCCTCGACACCACGCAGGATCTCGGTCGCCGTCTGGGCCTTGCCGCCGCCGTCGGCGTGAAAGACGACGTCCTGCGCGAGCAAGCGCTGCATCGACTCCACCCCGCCAGCGCGGGCCGCATCGAGAAAGGCCCGAACCAGCTCGAGGTGCTTGTCCGCTGGAGCTTCGAAGCGGGGCCGCTCGGAGCGTACGTTGAGCCGGGCCCGCGAGGCGAGCTTACGGCAGGCCGCGCTGGTCTTGCCGAGGATCGCAGCGATCTCGTCGAACGAGTAGTCGAACACCTCGTGCAGCAAGAACGCGGCGCGCTCGAGCGGAGACAGCTTTTCCAGCGCCAGCATCAGGCCCACGGATATGGTCTCGTCGACCTCGAGCTGATCGGCCGGGCTCGGTGCGCCCGCGTCCACGAAGGGCTCCGGCAGCCACGTACCGACATAGGTCTCGCGGCGGACCCGGGCCGATTTCAGCGCGTTGATCGCCAGCCGGCTGCACACGGTGATCAGCCAAGCTCGCGGCTCGCCAACGTTGCCGAGGTCGACCTCGCGCCACCTCAGGTAGGTCTCTTGCACGACGTCCTGCGCTTCGGCGAGCGTGCCGAGCATTCGGTACGCGAGGCCCTCCAAGACCCGGCGGTTGAGCTCGAAAGCGGCTGTCTTCTCGTCCATGGGGAGCGTCACTCGCAGCTATTGGACATCAGCACGGCGAAGCGCCAGCCTTGCGATGTCTTTCGAAACACGTGCGTGTATTTTTGCCGAGGGGGAAACGCTCGCGCCCCCTCGCTGACCGTCGTGAGCTCTTGCCGACCGACCTCGACGGCGATGTCGCCCGAGCGCTCGATACGAATCGGCAGCTTTCGCATCTCGAGGATCTTGGCACCACGGCGCAGCCCGGCCTGGGCCGCGATGAATTCGGAGTGTCCGCTCACCACGTCGCGCCCGGGGAACATCCAGTGAATGTCCTGCGTGCACAGCTGCATGTAGGCATGCGCGTCGCCGCGCTGAATCGCGTCGGCCTGACCTTGTCGCAGAGCGCTGATCTCGGCCCGATCGGCAGGGCTGAAATCACCGATCCAAACCGGCTCGGCGCGAGCGTGCTGGGGAGTCGTCACGTGATCGATCTGCTGGCGTGCGCGAGCGAGCTGGGCTTCGCGGGCAGCGCTATCGCTGGCCATGCCTTCGACCGCGACGATGTCGATCGATTCGAACCCGATGAAGCTCAGCGCCCGCTCCAGATGAGGCGTCTGAAAGTCGTCGCCCGTCCCCGTGCCTCCGCGCGTGGTGATGACGCACGCGCGCTTGCCCTCGAGCAGCCCGCGATAGCCGTCTGGCCCGTGAGCGAAGGTGTGCCCACGGCGAATGACGTGATCGAGGTATGCCTTCAGCGTCGAGGGCAAGCTGAAGTTGTAGAGCGGGCTGCTGATCAGGAGCTGGTCGGCCGCCGCGAGCTCGGCGATCAATGTGTCGGACAGCGCGACCTGCCCCCCTCCCTCGCCGGCTTGGAAGGCCGCGATGGTGGCGTTGTCGAGGTGGGGCACGGGCGCGTCCGCCAGATCGCGCACACGAACCTGGCCGCCGGGGTGGGCTTCACACCACCGGGCCTGGAAGTGGTCGGCCAAGGCGCGTGAGCATGAGCCCTGCTTGCGGGCGCTCGAGTCGATTCGCAGGAGTGTCTTCATGGTGCTCACCGAGGAACAAGGCAGCGCACCGAGATGTGACATCCGGCCGAAAAACCGTCAGGGGCGCGGCTTGGCGAGCTCGTCGAGCCGGTACTCCCCGGCCGGCAGCATCAGATCGCCGTGCCACTCCCCGCCGTCCTTACCGAGCTCGATCTTGCCCTTGGTCGCGACGTCGGCGATCACGATCACGTCCCCGCGCAGGCTCAGGCTCGCCGAGTAGCTGGCCGAGCTGCTGCCCTTCGGCCCGGACGGGCCGACTGAGCCCTCGTCACCGCTGAGCTCCAAGCGGACGGTGATCGCCTGCGTGCACGCGGGCTCGCCGTCGAGTCGGCAGATGACCACGTTTTCGCTGTCGGTCGTGGTCCAGGCCGGCAGCTCGGCCTCCTCGTCCTCTAGATCCGCAGAGTCCCAATTCCGCTCGTAGAGATGATCGCTGTATTCGATGAGCAGGAATTTGCCCGCGTCGTTCGTTTCGATTCGGGTAGAGATCGAGTCGACGTCCTGATCGACCTCACTACCGTACTGACCGATCGCGGCGCTCTCGAACAGCACCCAACCGGCAGCGGTCTTCATCGCTGGGTTCCAGCACCTCATCGAGCCGGGGTCCTCGCTGTAGAGCACGCCGAGGCTCGGATCGCCCTCGGGGCTCTCGATCAGCTCGCAATCGTCGGCGCCGCACAGCGACTCGCGGCTAGCCAGCTCGCACATCGCCGCGAGATCGGCGAGACCGGCCCCGAGCACCGAGAGGCCTGCGTAGCTCGACCCCGCGGGGATCGGCGACGAAGCGGCGGGCGTCGGACCCCCCGCCTGCAAGGTCGCCAGTCGCCCGGACACGATGTCGTTGGGCCGAGCAGCGAGCGAGTCTCGGTAGTGCTGGATCGCGGCGTCGGTCTGGCCGCGGGCCTCGGCGATGCGGCCGAGGTTGTAGAGCAGCATGCCGCGCTTGTTGGCGTCGGTGGTCTGGTCGAGCGCCCGCAGCGTGTGGGCGTTGGCGTCGTCGTACTGCTCGAGCTCGAGCTCGGCCCAGCCCAGCTCACCGAGCGCTGGACCATAGTTGGGAGCGATCGCCAGCAAGGCTTGGTACTCGCGGATGCCGTACTCGAGGTCGCCGGCCTTAACCAGCTTGCGACCCTGGTTGAGCGCCGCGAGCATCTGCTTGCGGCGGCTGGCGAGCTCGGCAGCGTCGGTCGAGGTGATCTTGGTCCGAGCCTTGGCCCTCTTCTCGGCGATGGCGGCGTCCGGCGGGGTCGCAGGCTTCGAGTCGGTCTTGGCTGGTGTCTCGGTCGCAGGCTGGGCCGCGGGCATGGCCTCGGGCGTACCCGCAGACGTCGCGTCTTGCTGCGAGGTGGTGTCGGACGAGCTGGAGCAGGCGAGCGTGGCGAGGCAGACGATGGTCGAGACCGAGACGAGCCGCATCCGGGTAGTTCTACCGCGTAGCGTCGCGCCTCAGCTCTCGATATCGAAGCTCACTCCGGCGGTCGGTCCGGAATCGCCCAGCGATGCCCGCCCACCTGCAGGACTGGCCGCGCGTCCTCATCAGTCCACACGAACCAGCGCGAGAGATCGATCGCCGCCGTGTTGCTCAGGCGCACGCTGAGCGGCCGACCGCTGCACTGGCTCGGAACCGTGCAGCGAAGGCCCGCGTCGGGCTCCTCCCAGAGCGTCGTGGGATCCAGCGCGAGGCGGCGGCCGTCGTCGAGGATCAGGTGCGGCATCGCCTCTCCCGCGCGCGGGCGGTCGATCCGGTGAGCCCGCAGCGGCAGATCGTCGAGCTTCAGGTAGACCCATTGCTGGCCGACCTGGATCTTCACTTCGCCGCTCTCGGTGCCGTCGAGGCCGCGCCGGAACAGCGCGATCACGCCGGGATGGGTGATCGGATCGCCCTCGAAGCTGAAGTTGCCCTGCCGGTCCATGTGCAGCGGCAGGCCACGCCGGAGGCGCTCGAGCGTCGCGGGCTCGAGCTGTGGCGCGGCTTTCGTGGCTTCGCGGGGGTCTTCGTGAGCGTGCTCGCCAGTCATAGCGAGGGCAAGGTAGCAGGTCGTCGGTCGCGGTCCCGCGAGCGGAACAACTCGTGCTAACAACCCGCCCCGTGAGCCTCGTCGTCCTCGAGAAGGTCTCGCTCGGCTTCGGCAAGAAGACCATCGTCAATGATCTCGACCTGCGCATCGGCGAGGGTGATCGCATCGGCCTGGTCGGCCCGAACGGGTCCGGCAAGTCAACCTTGCTCAAGCTGCTATCCGGCGACACCAAGCCCGACAGCGGCCGGGTCACCACCGCCAAGGCGCTGCGGCTCGGCTGGCTCCCGCAGGACATCGCGCTCGAGGGCGGCCGCTCGCTGATCGAGTTCGTGCGCGCGAGCGTGCCGGGGCGCGACACGATCGACGAGCGCGTCATCGAGACCGAGCAGGAGCTCGCCGCCGTGCAGCGCGAGGTCGAGCAAGGCAAGCGCCCGCTCGACGACGAGGACCTGATGGACCTCGCCTCGCGCCTCGCCGAGCTGCACGAGCGTCGGACCCATTTCGAGACCCACTACTCGGAGCACGAGGCGCTCAAGATCCTCGCTGGCCTCGGCTTCGCCCCGCGCGATCGCACCCGCGACCTCGGCGAGTTCTCCGGCGGCTGGAAGATGCGCGCGGTGCTCTCGGCCCTGCTCTACCAGCGCCCCGATCTGCTCTTGCTCGACGAGCCGACCAAC
>CBFGLP010001101.1:0-2143 GCA_965649595.1 uncultured Myxococcales bacterium
CCGTGCTGCTCGGCTCGGGCGCCGAGATGAAGGAGCGGGCGCACGAGCTCGAGGTGCAAGCGGCAGCGTCGATGTCGGGCCCGGTGGTCGAGCCGGTCGCTCCGGCCGTGACGACCCCGAGCGAGCCGGTCCTCGCCAGCGGAGCGGCGACTCGGACCGTCGTGGAGCAGAGCGTCGAGGCGGAGCCGAGCGTCGAGGCAGAGCAGCGCGTCGAGGCGGAGCAGGGCGTCGAGGCAACCGAGCCGCTGGCTCCCGCGATTGCCACGGACGAGTCGACGGAGAGTCCGGCGCCGCGCGAGGGTGAGTAGGGTAGGTCGGATATATTGGCGATTCGCGGTGTGCCGATTTGGCTCGCCGCGAATCGCCGATCTCTCGATGCTCGTCGGATGGGCCGAGAGCACGCGTTGGCGCCCAAACGTTGCACTGCTGCTCGCATCGCGCTGGTCCTTGCCTAGATCGCCGATATGGCGACCTCGAAGGGCGGTGAGGGTAGCGCGAATTGGCGCAGGAGCGGGCAGGGGGCTCGCGGGGCTCAGGGCGACGGACGGCAGGTGCTCATCACCCTCGCCGCATTGGTGATCGTGCTCGCCGGCCTTCGCCAAGCCGAGCCGATCGTGGTGCCCGTGCTGCTCGCCGCGTTCATCGCCATTCTCACGGCGCCGCCCGTCCGCTGGCTGGAGAAGCACCGCGTACCGACCTGGCTGGCCGTGACCTTGGTCTTGCTCGGCGTGCTCGGCGTGATGGCGCTGCTCGGTCTGCTGCTCGGCAGCTCGATCCCCAACTTTACTCAGCGCCTGCCCGAATACCGCGAGCGCCTCGACGTCGCGATCGAGCAATTCACCGATTGGATCGACACGTTCGGGCTCAGGATCGGGCGACGAGACCTCCTGCGTTATGTCGATACCGAACGGATCACCGAATATGCCGGGACCGTCGTGACCGCGGTCGGTGGGATGCTCTCGGATACACTCTTCGTGCTGATCGCGCTCGGCTTCATGCTTGCCGAAGCCAGCGGTCTACCGCGCAAGCTCGAGGTCGCCTCGGGCCACGAGGGCCAGGATCGGCGTGAGGGTCAGGACGGCCGCGAGCTCGGCAGCCACGTCGCCGTCATCCACAATATCCAGCGCTATCTCTGGATTCATACGCTGATCAGCCTCGCCAATGGCGTATGCGCGGGCTTGCTCTGCTGGGCGGTCGGCGTCGAATATGCGGTGCTGTGGGGGGTGCTGGCGTTCTTGCTCAATTACATCCCCACCATCGGCTCGTTCCTGGCCGGGTTCGCGCCGACGGCTCTAGCGCTGCTGACCCACGGCTGGGTTCAGGCGCTGATCATCATCGTCGGATACGCGGCCTTCAACACCGTGCTCGACAGCATCATCGAGCCGCGCGTGCTCGGTAAGCGGCTCGGGCTCTCGGCCCTGGTCGTATTCCTCTCGATGGTGTTCTGGGGCTTCGTGCTCGGCGGAGTCGGCATGTTCCTCTCGGTCCCGCTCACGATGGTCGTCAAGATGCTCTTCGAGTCGAGCCAAGACATGCGAGGGGTCGCGGTGATGCTCGCCTCCTCGGCCGAGGTCGAAGATCGCTACGCCAAGGATGGGGACGACGAGCCCCCGAGCGAGGGCACCGGCTCGGGCACCGGCCGCTCGACTCGCAAGACGATCCGGCGCTTTCCCTGGTACGATCGCGGGTCGTCGCGTAGTTGAGCGCACTCGGGTCCGCGTGGGGAGGCGATCGAGCGAACGCGCTCAACCGGCGCAATCTCATTGTCGCTCGGGAGCCCTTCTGATAACTGTCCAGCATGCTCCCGAGGCCCGCCCCGGTCTCCTCCACGCGCTCTGGTCTGCGTTCGCTCGGCCTCGTGGTCGGCGTGCTGCTCTCGCTCGCCGCCTGCCGGCGCGAGCACACCGTCGAGCCGCCCAAGAACTGCGAGGACGGGTTCGATAACGCCGAGGTGTCTCGCTACGTCCGCTCGAGCGTGGCTCGTGTCTACAACGAGATCGGCACCGGGACCGGCTGGGTCGTCACCGGCAAGGGCCTCGACGACCGCATCCACATCGTCACCAACTACCACGTCGTCGACAGCGGCCGCTCGCGCGGCAGCTACAGCGTCACGCTGTACAGCCAGAAGACCTACGACGCCGAG
>CBFGLP010001102.1:0-2525 GCA_965649595.1 uncultured Myxococcales bacterium
CGCCGCACTGCGTGCAGTTGCCACCGCTGTCGGTCGTGGTCGACTCGCTGGTGCTCTCTTCGGTCGAGTCGGTCTCGGTCGAGTCGGTCTCGGTCGAGTCGGTTTCGGTCGAGTCGGTCTCGGTCGAGTCGGTCTCGGTCGAGTCGGTCTCGGTCGCGGTGTCCGAGGACTCGCTCTCGTCGTCGGTGGTATCCGAGCTCGACTCGCCGGACTCGGTGGTGGTGGTGTCTTGCTCGTCGCCCTCGCTGGTGTCGATCTCGTCACCGAAGCTCGAGCTGTCGTCTGCGCCATCGTCGGTCGAGCAGGCCAGCGGCAGGGCGAGGAGGAGTGAGAGCGCGAGAGGGGAACGATCGAACGACACCGTGAGCACCTCGGCGCGCGAGTGTATCACCGGCTGGCGCGGCCCACGGCCACATTGACGCCCGATGCGAGTCGGACAGTCGCCTCCCAGCGACTATGCTGCGCGGGTGCACGACGAACCCAGCCAGCCGAACGCCGCTCCCGCACCGGTGGTGACCCCGGTGGCGAGCTCGGCCGAGGTCATCGAGCTGCCTCCCCGACGCGAGCCACTCGAGCCACCCCCGCCCGAGCCCAGGGCGACGAGCCAACCTTGGGTCAGCTATCTGCTGCTCGGCGCGAACATCCTGGTGTGGGTGGTGATGGTCGCGTTCGGTGTCGAGGCGATGGAGCCGAGCGCCGAGGCGCTGCTCGAGTGGGGAGGCAACCTCGGGTTGCTCACCATGCACGGGCAGTGGTGGCGGCTGCTGACCGCGATGTTCCTGCACGCGGGGCTCGTGCACCTCGCGTTCAATGGCTACTTCTTGTGGGTCATCGGCCGCGTGACCGAGCTAGTGTTCGGACCGCTGGCCTACGCGCTGATCTATTTTGGTAGCGGCCTGATCGCGAGCATGGTGAGCCTCTACTGGCAGCCCGACGTCGTGTCGGTGGGCGCCTCGGGGGCGCTGTTTGGCGTGTTCGGGGCGTTCTTGGGCATCACCTTGCGCCGCCGCGATCGGCTGCCGCCCGAGTTCGTCAAGCAGGTGCGCCGCAACGCGTTCATCTTGATCGGCATCAACCTGGCGATCGGCCTCGGCGTGCCCAACATCGACATGGCCGCGCACATCGGCGGGCTCGCGGGCGGGTTCGGGATCGGCTGGTTGCTCGCGCGGCTGGTCGAGAAGCCGAGCCGCAGCCCGGCCGAGCACCGACGCTTGCGCGCGCGTGCCGTGGCGATCGTCGGGTCGCTCACCGCGACGCTGCTGCTCGCGGGCGCCCTGCTGGCGCCGCGCTACGACGACCTGTTCGGGGTGCTCGAGCGCTTCGACGATCTGCATGCCAAGGTGGTCACGCGCTACGAGGAGGCAGGGGAGGACTTGCAGCTGCGCGAGCAGGTGCTCGAGCGGGAGGTGCTCCCGACCATGCGCGAGATCGAGGCCGAGCTAGCGACGCTCGAGCGCGTGCCCGAGCGGGCGCGGCCGAACATCGACCAGCTCGAGGAGTACGCGTCGGTACGCAGGCAGGCGTTCGAGGCCGAGCTGCAGGCGCTGCAGGACGATGACCTGGCCCAGCTCGAGGAGGCCCAGCGCCTGCACGAGCGCGCGGCCGAGCTGTATCAGGGTGTGGGCTCGGACTGAGCTCCTGCGCCCGAGCCTCAGTCGATCTTCAACCGATAGGGCCTGGGCGGCGTCCAGTCCTGGGCGGTCGCGAACAGCCCGGCGCAGCGTCGCTGGTTGCCCTCGTACCCGCCCAGGAAGGGGTGCGCGACCATCTGCTCGAGGATCCGATCGAGCAGCTTTTGCTCGATCGAAGGTGCGCGCGTGTAGATGTCGAGGCCGGGCGCGGTGCCGACGTTGGAGCGAGCGAACCACGTCACCGCCCACTGGTGGTCGGGATCGACGAGCGGCACGCACCAGCGGCTCTTGATGACGCGCAGCAGGCCGTCGCCCCGCCACAAGAAGTCGCCATTGCGCAGCTCCTGCTCAACGCCGGACATCAGCTTGCTGCGCTCGCCGAGCAGGCCGACCTGGCGATAGCGCAGGTGAGCCGAGAAGCGGCGCGGGCTGGCCCCAGGTAGCCTCGTGTACTCGATGCGCGGGTGCGTGCGCTCGCGCCAGAACCCGTAATTGGTCACCAGGATCGTCCAGGTGCCCATGAAGCGCTCGAGCTCGAACGCGGGCGAAGGCTCGGGGAGGTCGGTGGCGGCCATCGGTCGCGGCTGGCTCGAAGCTCGCCCGAGCAGTGGGCGCTCGCAAGATGCTAACCGAGCGTGCGCTCGATCGTGGCGATCAGCTCGGGATCCATCGGCGCGGTCGTGGGCGCGAAGCGGGCGACGACCTGGCCATCGGGGCCGATCACGAACTTGCCGAAGTTCCACCGGATCGGGCCCTTGCCCTCGGGCTTGGTGTCCTGCGCGGTCAGCCAGGCGTAGAGCGGGTGCGCGCCGGGGCCGTTGACCTCGAGCTTGCTGAACATCGGGAAGCTGACCCCGTAGTGGGTCTCGCAGAAGCTCTTGATCTGATCTTCGG
>CBFGLP010001103.1:0-17059 GCA_965649595.1 uncultured Myxococcales bacterium
GATTCGGTGCTCGGGTGGGTCACCGATGGCGAGGACAGCTTTCGCAACCCTCGAGGCGCTCAGTATGGCAGCGCCTGGCGCGAGCTCGCCGAGGCGAGCGGCGATCCTCGCCATCGTGAGCAGGCGGATGCCCTCGCGGCCTCTGGGTGGAGGGCGGAGCGAGAGTTCGCCCGCATCGCAGCGCTCTTCGACGAGATCGCTCGCCCGTGAGCAGATGTCGGGCGTGTTTTGCGGCCCATCCAAGAACCGGTATTTGCGATCCAGACACGGGGCGGAAGCGGTCATGATCGTTCGCACGACATGTGTCGAAACCGCCCGAATGATAGCGAGCAGGGATCTGCTTTAACGCGTTCACATCTATGCGAGGTGCTACCCGTGTGGCGTGGATCGTGGCTTCGGACCGATCCGACATCCAGCGAGTCGCCTCGGCGTTGAGCTCGGAATTCGACGTTTCGCGCACGAGCGAGCTCCAAGCTGCCGCCCCGAGCGAGCTCGACGCGGCGGACCTGCCCGAGCTGGTCGTCATATATTGCAAGCGCGCGGACGAGGCCCTCGCGTTCGTGGATTCGTTGCGCGCGCGCGTCGATGCTTCGACGCTTCCGATCCTGGCGATCGTCGACCCTGACGATGCCGCCGGGATCGTCGCGCTCTGTCGGGCGGGCGTGAGCGACGTGTTGGTGCAGCCCTGTGAGCCGGAGGAGCTGCTCATGCGCGCTCGAAGTCGCGTCGACGTCTGCCGGCGCGTCGAGCAGCTGACCCTCGAGCTCGAGGACTGCAAGCGAGGGCTTCGCTCCCTGACAGATAACGCCCCCGACGTGATCGCGCGCTTCGATCGAGATCTCCATCATATGTTTGTCAGCAAGGCGGTCGAGCGCCTCACCGGCGTCCCGGTCGAACGCTACCTCGGGGCTCGCAGCCAAGACATGGGGCATCCAGCCGAATTCGCGGCACGCTGGGACGCGGCGGTCCGTGCGGTGTTCGACGAACGTGCCCCGCGAACCATCGAGCTTCGCTACGACGGCGCCGGCGGCTCACGCTACTTCGAGGCGCGCCTGGTCCCCGAGCTCGGCACCAATGGCGAGGTCGAGTCGGTGCTGTCGATCGCCCGCGACCTCACCGATCGCGTCATCGCTGCCCGGGCGCTCGAAGCGAGCGAGCGGCGCTATCGAGCCACCTTCGACCACGCGGCGATCGGCATCGGTCACGTCGGCCCGGATGGCCGCTGGATGCACGTCAACACGCGCCTGTGCGAGATCACGGGCTATCCCAAGGACGAGCTGCTCAGCAAGTCCTGGCCGGATCTCGCGCACTCCGACAACGTCGATTCGGACCGCGAGCGAATGGCCGCCCTATTCGAGCGACGACTCAGCAGCGACTCGTGGGAGACGCGTTGCGTCCGCAAGAACGGCTCCGTCATCTGGGTCAGCTTGACCGCATCGGTCGTCTGCACGACCGCGGGCGAACCTCACTATCTGGTCGAGATGCTCGAGGACATCGAAGCGCGCAAGCAGGCCGAGCTGGCCATGCGTCAGAGCGAGGCGCTGTTTCGCAGCATTGGTGAGGACATCCCCTTCGGCGTGTGGCTGGCCGACGCCGAGGGCCGGCTGCAGATCGCTAGCGAGTCGTTCTGCCAGCTGATCGGTCGATCGGCGGCGGAGCTGGCCGACTTCGATCGCTTCGACTCGTTGACGCCAGAACAGGCGGACAAAGGGCGCTCGCGCTGGCGCGAGCAGCTGCGCACAGGTGAGAGCTGGGAGCACGAGCTACGCCTGCGCGATCCCAAGGGCGTCGACCGAATCATCCTCAGCCGCGGCCACCCGGTCCGCGACTCGACCGGCAAGCTCTCCTCGTGGGTCGGCATCAACCTCGACGTGACCGAGCGGATGCGCGCCGAGCAAGCCATGCGCGAGGCGGCGCGCCAAAAGGACCGCTTCCTCGCCACGCTTGGCCACGAGCTTCGCAACCCAATCGCGGCGATCCGCTCCGCCACCGACGTGCTGCGCTTGACGATACCGAGCGAGCCCCGGCTGAAACGACCGCTCGACGTGCTCGACCGTCAGACCGCCCACATCGGACGCCTGATCGACGACCTGCTCGATGTCTCGCGGATCATTCGAGGCAAAACCCTCGTCATGCGCACGACGATCGATCTCGCCAAGGTCGTGCGCGACGCCCTGGATGACCACCGCGCGCGCTTGTTGAATCGGCCCAAGCCAGACCAGCTCAACTTGCAAGTCGAGCTCGACGAGGGTCCGGTGTGGATCTTGGGCGACGCCGTTCGGCTCGCCCAGGTCGTCGACAACCTGCTCTCGAACGCCGTCAAGTACACCGATGGCCCTGGTGTCGTACGCATCGAGCTGAGCGCCACCCGCAATCACGCAATCCTGCGGGTGCGCGACAACGGTCTCGGCATCGAGCGCGAGTTCCTCGATCGGCTGTTCGAGCCCTTCGAGCAGGCCTCCGATGGCGAAGAAGGCTTTCGGGGCGGCCTCGGCCTCGGGCTCTCGATCACCAAGGGCATCGTCGAGCAGCACGGCGGGACGATCGAGGCGCTCAGCGAAGGGCGCGGGCGAGGCAGCGAGTTCGTGGTTCGCCTGCCGCGGCTGCACGTGGGCTGATTAGCTGTCGAAGCCCAGCTCGCGCAGCGAGGGAATTGCCGGCATGCGAGCGTCGGGGCCGAGCGCCAGCGGCAAGGTCCACCCCTGCTCGTAAAAGGCGGGGTCCTCGAAGCGCGCGGGTCGGTCGTCATCCCCGATCGCCCCGACGTGGAGGAGCGTGCCCTTCGCGTCGTATTCGAAGATCTGCGTCTGCACCCCGTCACGCCACGCCAGCTTCGTCGTGGCCATGATGATCCCGTCGCTGTCATGGCTCGAGGTCAATATCGTGTAGCCGTCGCAATCGCAGAGAACGCGGCAACAGCCGGTGACGGTGCCGCTCGCATCGACGTGCAGCATCAGCTTCCACGTGTATCCCATGACCGGTTCGAAGCCGTGCTCCAGCAACGCTGGAGCGTCAGGATACTCCCGCCGCGCTCGACGGGAGACCTCGCCGAACGCACCAATCGACCCAACCGCGTACCAGACCATGACGAGCTGGTCTTCGATCATGAGCTCGCGTTTGCGGGTCAGGCCGCCGAGGTCCGTGTAGCCCACGCTCCAATGCTGGGAGGCCCGAGCTTCCGACTCCGAGACTTGCTGTCCGTCGTACCAGGCGTTGAAGTACGCCTTCTGCAGATCCTCGGTCATGACCCGACGAGGCTATCATGGTCCGGGGCCGTCATGCCTAGAGCATCGCGTTTCAATAACCGGAGAGCTCGTCGGGGATCAAGTTACTCAACCATGCGCGAAAACGAGGATGTGCAGCGACGAAGGGGTACGCTCGTTCGACCAAGCGAACGAATTTGGCGATCAGCTCCATGACCGAACTTGCCAGCTCACCACTGGACACTTGCGTCGTTGCCGTGACGCCGCCGTCATCCTCGACTTCAGTAATTGTGAGATCTTCGGCGCCCACATCACGATCGAAGTGCAACTCACGCTCGAGCTGATAGAAATCGACACTCAACGAGAGGGGCACGTCAGGACCTTCGAGAAACGCCGCTGCAATGGCGGGCAGATCCTCGATGGCGAGAATCAGATCATTACACCACGTGTATGAACGCCAGCAGTCACCGATGCCGATGTCGAAAATACAATCCAGCGCGGAACCGATGTTCATCACGATTGCATGGAAGACGGCGTCGGGTGGGCCTTCTTCTTCCGCAAGACTGTCCATCATGCTCGCACTCGGTTCTGGAGGCACTCCGTTGAACTCGAGGCGGAAACGGAGCCCGGCCTCGGGGCCCCCCCAAAAGGCCTGCTCGATCATGGGGCCTAGGCAGGGGCAAGCGCAGCCCTGTCGGCACGGAGATCCCGCGTAATCTGGAAGCGCGTTGTGTAGCACCTCCCAGAAGTCAGGGCGGACCTTGCTCTCGATCACCAGAGGATGTCCGGTTATTTCCTCGAAGTAGTCATAAATCCTCTCGTCCATGAAGTGGACGGAGTCGAGCACACACCGTGAGAGCCGCACGGGCTCGGCGCTCTTGAAGATGTCGTCTTCGATCACGAGAACCGCCCACTGAATGGTCGCGCTCGGGCACTCCCAGAGGTGAAGGACGCGGGTCGGCTCACGGTCCACAGGCTTGCGGAGGCACAGAAAAGCCGACTCGAAGTCATCCAACTCCGCGTCGACTTTGTCGCCAATGCGAATCTCACAGTCCCTGAGCGAGTCGATCAGCTTGCTCGCCATGTTGGTCAAATCAGTCTCTGCGCTCCATTCGCCACAATGCGGGCAAAGGAGCCTTGCGAGGAAAAAGCTGCGGAAGGTCATGTGCGCTCCGATCCTACCATCTCGGGTCAGCTGCCCCTCCGACTACTTGGTAGTCGGGGCCGCGGTCGCTGCCAGTGCCGCAAAACACCAACGCAAAACACCCCGGCCCGGCCGAAGAGGAATAATGGTATAGCCATTTACGTCAGGGAGACAAAGGGTAGCCATGAATTTCTTCGCTTCCTCGAATTTGGCGATACGTGAGGCCAAATCGATTCGCAGGAATACCCGGCCATCCTTGTGCCGAGGGTCCCGCCAATCCTCGTCCAATAGCGTCAAGTTACACTCGATACCGCCGCCCAGGCCATGCTCACGCAGAAACGCCTCAGGGTTGGGGAACAGATCCGCCAACAATGAGTGCTCCAGGGCCCGAGGGTTAGCGGTAGAAATCGCTTGAAGAATTGCCACGTCGTCGATATCAACGGAGCAACAACGCTCGCTCTCGAGCAACTGGAGCGCCTGTCCGATATCGGCGGCAACGCGGGTATCCACATGCCAGTCGGGGGGAAATTCGGTCGCAAGGGCACGCCGGTAGCCCTCAATAACCTCGAGGTTGGGTTGGTGGCCCACGTGTAAGATTGAGACCCGCATGGTCATTCGCAGCATGACAGAGCCGAGCTAAAGCGTCAACGCGGCTCGAGCCTGACGCCCATGAGCACTGCCTCAGCGAGATCTCGTCCTCGCAGGTCGATGCCACGGAGATCGTCCCTCGGAGAGACGCCGTCATCCAGCGAGGGAACGAGGCGGACCAGTCGGTGCGAGTGCGGATGGCCGCGAGCACTCGCTCGACCTGGTCATGTTGCCAGCGGGTTTGAAGAATCATTTCATCGCTCATTAGATCGTTCGACGCAACTCGGCTCGGCGTTCGTTTACTCGAGTGAGCGCTTATAGGTGGGCTGAGTGTATTCCAGCGAAATTAGCCCTCGCTTAATCAAACCCTCGCAAACGGGCTGAAAATCTACCTTGCCGACCGTCCACCACCGCTCCGACAAATTTCCCCTCTCCATGAATAGCTTACAGCGATCGGCTCGTTCAATCCGTTCGATTACCGGATAGGTCGGAATTACCGGGCCTTGCTCGTCATAGACCAATTCAATATACTCGAGCCCAGTTAGCCCTGCCCTCCGCGCCTCGTCCACGAAGATGCTCGTAATGTAACAATCTGATACCCCGTACCAGTATCCGAGACCAAAAAACTCCCCCCGAACCCTGGAAATTTCGAATGCCCTGCGATAACAGAACGCGGGCTCGTCATCGCAGGGCGGTGGAAACGCCACCCACTCTGACCGATCAGGATCACATACGATCTCACTGGCCACGTCGATCGCAAAAAACCGAAAACCGTCGACGCTGACCGGGACGAGTACGTCGGGGCACCTATCGATACGTCGAAGGATCGAGACCGCTCGTTCACTGACAATGGGTACGTTCAAATAGAGTGGGGGAAAATCCGAAAGAGGGCGGTTCGCATATAACGGATGTGTCTCATACGTCTCCACCACGCCACGAAGTGAGACATCCGCGTCCGATAGCGGAACTGAGAAGTCCTCAGCGCTGAATTCGGACCCGCGCAGGAGGATACCGCGGGGCCCGATCACGCCGGTCACTGCGTCCGGCATGCGGATGAACCTGAAGTCTTTTCCGTTCGGAATGAACCGGTAGATCTTCATGAGTGTCCGGATTCTACCTCTGCTCGCCGGACAGTCAACCTGTCTTCGGTTTCTTCATCGAGTCAGCTTGACTCGAACGAGTGCCGGAAGCTCAGAATATTCGAGCGCCCCTGTTTCTGGATGGACGCGAAGCTCCGATACGCGACGACCATTGAAGGAATGCGTGCCAGTGAAGCACCATGGTGGCCCAGCGAGGTCCTCAGTCACGATCATACCGGGTCGATGGACACCTCGCAAAATCATCTGCGCAATTCGTTCGGATTCCTCATGAGTCACGGGTCGCGGCTCAGCGTCAATGAAGCGCTCGATCTCCGCCAGATCGGCCCCCCAGGACTTCAAGTCGAGAGAGCGAGCGCGACGGGCTTGCTCCCCTGCGCCAGCAAGGAGCTCGCGGTCGAAACCGTGGTAGTGCACCCAGAGTACCACCCCGGCGGCGATGGTCAGTATGAGCCCACGCTTCGGACACGCTGGATCGTCGGCGAGGTCGAGCAGGAGGGGAACGTGACGGACTTGATCGATGGCGAGCTCCTCATCCTGTTGAGTGAAATGCACCGCGGGGTCGTACGCCCACCGGCGGATTTGCTCGTCGGTCGGGGAGAAGGTGTTGAGGATGATTGGCTCCGAAGTTCCTGAAGCCTCGGGGTGCGACCACGGCAGGATCTCGAAGGTTTGGGTACGTTCCCCTGTGCGGGTGACCATGGCGAGGCCGAGCCTCGGCACGAAGAAGACATCCCCTTGGCTGGTCATGTCGAACACCGTGTCGGGCAGTGCTGGCGAGAGATATTGGAGAAGCCAGGCGAAACTGCGGTCACGCTCCGCGATTTCCGTCGGCTCGCGGGTGCGGCGGTTGGCGAGATCGATCGCGGCCTGTCGGAGAAAGGCCGGAAAATCGTCATCTTCACGGCAGGACATGTCGCAGGCCTCGCGGACCGCAGCGGTGAGCCTCTCGTCGGGCTCGTTACCCGTGATGGCGGTGTAGAGGGCGGAGAAGTCTTCGAGCACGGACATGGGCGGAGATCCTAGGCCATAGCTGCGCAGAAGAGCCCTCGCGCAAAAAGCGAAGTAGCACTTCCCGCGCAGTCCCCCGTCCGCACCAACGCCTACGGCAAATCTACCGGCATTCGAGCGGATAGGGGCCCGTAAAGACCTTGACGTCCCGCAGCATTTCGTCGATGGAACGAAGCGGCGCTCGTTTCATGGGATCGGGATTCGGCCGGAATTCGACGACTCGTCCCCACGCGTCGCTGCGCCACCAGCCGACGACTTCAGGACCGAACCCCCGCCGGGCGTCGCCCTTCCAGATGCAGGGCCACCAACTATCGGGCTCGGCCTGAGCCCACGCGATCACCTCGTCGTTGGGGACCCTGTACGAGCCGTGGAGCATCCAGCGGTGGAGTCGCTGCTCATCCACGGTTGCAATCGAGCTGAGCACCGCGCGATCGAGCAAATCACGCCTCGGAGAGCAATTTATCGTTTGACCAAGTGGCGTGATCGTCACGGTCTCGCCATAGTCGACGAAGCGCCACGCCTCCCGCCGCGCGCCCTGGACGAGCAGTCGTAGCCCATGGTTAGCGATCCGCTCGCGCAGGTGGGCCAACGCCACGAACGCATCGACTCCCCGACCGACCGCACCGACGACCCCAGCGCCCCACAGTCGCAGGCGAACCTCGCCTCCCTCGTGGTCGAGCATGACCTCCGCGACTTTGGTGCGCTCGCTGGCATCGGCGACACGCACCAGACGCGGATTGTAGCGAAATGGCGGCTGGATGCGGCGTTGACTATCCAGACACCACCAGCCCAGCGTCGCGCCGACGAACTCGAAGCGGGGGTCGTCGGCGGGCGTGCTCACGAGGATGCGGGTGCTGGATGTGGCCTCGTGCTCGTGCGGACCGAATGAAGGCGCGGGCTGCTGAAGCCACTCGACCCAGCTGCGAAGCTGCTCACGGACAGAGACGACCACCCCGACAGGCACGGCGTCGAACAAGTCTACGGTCCCTGTCGTGCGTCGTTCATCCCCTGCCCGGGCAAGTCGGGTGAGCGTCAGGCCGCCCGCCTCGCGTTGTGCCAGCGTGGGCCAGACGTGGGCCTGTGCACCGGCGATGAGCGTCTCGAGCCCGAGTTGCTCCGCGCGACGACGGAGCTGGCAGGCGGCGCCGAACCAGTCTTCTCCGATCCACTGGCCACGAAGCTCGGGGGGCCCGTCGACGACCTCGAGCACGCCGGGGGCCACGAGCACGAGTCGCGTTGGCGTTCGTGTTCCGCTCGCCGACGCGAGATCGATGCTGAGCTCAGTCGTCGTCGTCCTCCTTGTACTCGTCGAGGCTACCGACATTCTCCAGCGAGCACAGGGGTTAGTCTTCATCCTCCTCACCAAGACCACTCAGTCCGCGCTCGATCGCCCGCTTCAACTCCGCATCCAGTGCGGTCTCTTCTGCCAAAGTCAGGCCAGCGCGCCAGCAGGTCACGAGCCGCGCTCCGGAATAGCCGAAGCCAAAGGCGCCTCGAAATGCCATTGCAATAGCGTGAGGAGACCAACCGAACTGCTCTCGCAGATGTCGGATGATCCTCACGGCCGATCCGTGCTCGCGCCACTGTTCGTGCAGATATTGCTCGACTTTCTCTTTGCGTGGCATCGTCGCTCCTAGGGTCGGGTGAATAGCGGCCTCACGACCGTGTAAGGATACTTCCCTGGGGCGGGTTTACCAACGGTGACCTCAGTGAAACCCTCACGAGCCGCCCATCGTCCTGTATGCGTGTGTAGCGCGGCCTGTTTGAGGAGTTCGACGGAAGGGACGTCTCCGGGTTTTACCCCAGCATCTGCCAGGTATTTATTGAATGCATTGAGATTATCAAGCTGCTCAAAGTACTTGATGTTCCACTCGGCCCGTACCCCTTTTACTGCCGGGCCGAAATGGTGCAGTCCAGCTTTGAAAACCTCGTACCCGCCCAGCGCACCTCGCTTGCCGGCAATTTTGGTCTTAACTCCACCCATCATATGGCCTTCCTCGTTCAGCTCAAACCACGCATTGAAATCCGGGTTTGATGCATCCTCGACAGAGAACAACTTGTCGGTAGAACTGATCCGAACACGGCCGACCACAGGGCCGCTCATAGTGCCGCGACTTGGTATGCTCATATACAGGATATCTACATCTTCGCTTCGCGCGACTGTTGCCAGATTTTCCAATATCTGTTTGATTTCCCCAGGATCTTGTACCCCCGCCATGTATTCGCTGAGATGAACAACTCCATCCGTGTAGTCTTCATCTGATGCTAAAGCAGCCGCAATCTCGTCGTATAGCTTGATCTGCTCGGGGTCCGTGGGGACCCACCTCCCCTGACGTGCACGGATCTCATCTTGGGTTCCAGCCAGTAGTTCGGCGGGTACTGGGCCAGAATCTGAACTAGCACCGCCTTCGTGTCCACGTGAAGGGAAGGTGGCGCCCGTCGTGTCCCTAATTTGCGTATCGATGGGGTTATCAGCCTCAGGCCCATTTGTATCTGCGGGGCTGAGATCGTCTTGATAGCCATCACTCCCGGGTTTCCCTCCTTCTGCTGCGATATGTCCCCGCGCTGCGAGAGCCTCCACCTCCCGATCGGCCACATCGCTCCAGCGTTCGAACTGCGCCGACAGATCCCGCAGCTCGTCCTCGATCTTCGCAGCTGCGGCACTATCCGGCGACACCCTGGCCAGATCGTTCAGCCGGCTACCGATCATGTATTCGAGCTTCTCGACCTCCCGGCGCGCTTCCCACAGCGGCGATCCGATCGTCTCGTCGACCCCCGTCAACGCGCGCCTGATCTTCGCTAGCAGGTTGCGGATCCTGCCCTGCAGACCGCTGTATTGCTTGAGCCGCGTGACCGTCGCTACGTGCAACTTCACCCACCGCGGCGAGGCGTCCACCCCGGTCACGATCCGCAGCGAAGCCGGATCGATCACCCCATTGACCATGTCGTACTCGACGATCACGTCGCCAGGATCGAGGCGCTCGTCGACCCAAACCTCGGTGCCCGGCGCTACGTCGTCGATCTTCTGCTGCAGGTCGGCGTCGGCGGGCTTCCGGCTCTGATTATCGACCGCGTCGAAGTGGGCGTCGGTGCGGCTCGTCGCCCCAGGAAGGTCATCGAGGTCTTCTGCGGCCCGCCCCAGCTTGCTGGCGTCGGCCAAGTCGTCGGCCAGATCGGCGGCCTTGCGGGCGTGATTGGCCGTTCCCATCCCGCCGACGGCGACCTCCAACCCAACCTCGAAGAGCACCTGGCCCGCGACGTCGCTGGCCATGAAGACCTTGCCCTTCATGTCCGCGGCATTCCACTTCTTCTTGGCTTGCTCGAGGAATGCGTCGGCAATCTCGGGCGCCACATCGATGGCGGTGTTGATCGTGGACGTCGCTTGGTCGTAGCCGACGCTCATGTCTTCGATCAGATCGCCTTCGCGGATGTCATTGACGATCTCGCCGGTTCCAGCCATGGCTCCACCCGCCAGCGCGGCGGTCCCGGACACCAAATTGACGGCACCCTTTTGCACGCCGACGCGAAGGCCCTCAACGGCCGCGGCGCCGGTCAAGACCCCATTGCCCGCGCTCTCCAAGATGCTCACGGCTCCCTGCGCGTAGCTCTGGTACTCCTCGGGGACGTAATCGCGGACAAGCTCGCGCGCACCCGCGACGGAGTCGTCGAGCTTCTGCTGGGCCCACTCGAGCCGCTCCTTGGCCTCCCGCTCGAGGAAGTTGTTGATGATCTCGCCGCCCTCCGTGGCACTGTGCGCGAGATCCTGGCCCCACTCGACCATCAATCCGCGATCTTGCTTGGCGTCGAGCTCGAGCAGCTTGAGCGCCGGGATCCGGACGCCCGAGTACGAGGAGTCCAGCTCGAGCACGAGGACGTCGGTAGGCTCGACGCTGTAATGGGACTCGAATCCCTTGCTTTCGACGGTAAGGGTAAAGGAGTCGCTTCCAGAGTCGCGCTGAACGTCGAAGTCCCCGGCGCGGATGCTCAAAGTGTTGCCATGCCCGGCCCCGCGGGTCGGTGCAATCGTTCGAGCCAGCGCATCGCCGATCTCGACCTTGTCGTAGGAGAACCCGTCAGCCCACAGCTGGTAGACCATCTCGACGAGCAAGTGCCGCGTCTCGGCGAACCGCACATAACGGCTCGCCTGACCCGACTTCCCGAGCAGCCGGGTCGCTGTAATCACTGCCCTGGCCCGCGCCGCCTTGGGCATGTCGAGTAGGATCTGCACGACCTCGGCAGGAGATCGCTTGCTGGCGCCCGTCTTGTCGGGAACAGCCCACAGCACCTGCATGCCGAACTCGACGTCCGGACGGCTCGAAGGCGAGAGCCAATCGAGCAGGATCTTGTCCCAGTGGCCTCCGGATTCGAGCGCGGCGAGGGTCTCCGCGGGGTTCTTCAGCCCACCCAATACGAGCTCGGCCAATCGACCAGTGCGGGTCGCATCGCTCTCCTCCTGGTAGGCGATCTTCGAGAAGACCTCGACCAGGATGACGCCCGCTTCGGGGTCGCTCGCGTTGAGCAGCCCGGCCATCCCCTGGGCCGCGCGCGGCAGGCTGTCCTCGGCAGCCGAGACGAGCGATTCGGCTCGCTCGAAGACCGTTGGGCCAGCCACGAAGTTGGTCTCGGCGATCAGCTCGTCGAGCACCTGGATCTGCGCTTCCAGCAGCTTGATGTTCGCTTGGACCGCAAGGCCACCAGTGAACCGCTTGTTTTGCTGCTCCGTCAGCTTGCCGCGCAAGCGTTCACGCTCGGCCCGAATCTGCTCGTCCGGCTTGGTATGCCAATAGGCCCGCATCTCGGCCCGCGCAAGGTCGAGCTCCCGTTCGATCGCCGCGGCTCGCTTGGCCTCGAACGCAGCCTTGAACTCCGCTTCTTCGATTGGGCGGATTACCTCCTCGATTTGCGCGCCCTCTTCGAAGAAAGCTAGCTTGCGCAACTTTTTGGCCCTGGCAGAGAGGACCCGCAGGCGACTTAGATATGGCTTGGCGACCGTCTCGGCAAATTCTGGCTCGCGCTTCGCGTAGTCACGAATGCAATCTCGGAACAAACCGATCGCCGTGATCGCTGCATCGAGCCACTGCGACATGAGCACCGACTCGAGTGTGTCGCGCGATTCGAAGTACGTAGTAATCTTCAGGAAGCGCTCGCCCGCGGCCTCGGCTTTGCTACGAAGCGCCGGCGGGACGCCCAGGCGCTCGAGCTCGTTGGCCATCTCGCCCGTGGGGTTGCCGTCCTCGTCTTCGGATTCGGTCGGCTCGAGCAGATCGTTCGTGAGCGCGACCAGGTGGAAGCGAAGCAGCTCGACCTTTTTGTAGAGCTGCTCGCTCTGGGCGAGAAAGTCGGCTCCATAATCGAGCGGTGCTTCACTCGTCGTTTGCGGAGCGGCTGGCTCCGGCGACTGGGGCTCGACTTTACTGATGGTATGAGTCTCTCGGCGAAGCTCGACCGCTGGTCCGCGCGCTTGCAGCGTATGTGCAACCTCGTGGGCGATCAGCTGCATGCCCTCGCGCGACGCGGGGTTGTACTCGCCGGCTGCAAAGAACAGGTGGTGTCCTTGCGTGAATGCTCGGGCACTGATCGCAGCCGCGAGGTCGTCCGCGGACCGGTCAGTGTGCACGCGCAAGTGCCCGAGATCGGTGCCGAGACGCGGCTCGAGGAACGAACGCGCGCTCGCGCTCAAGGACTGCCCGGTGCCTGAGCGAGCGATGCTCAGCCGCTGCGCGAACTCATTCGACGCGAACCCGCCGGCCAGGCCCCCGGCGGCCTCACGCTGGGCTTCGTGTGCGGGCGAGCGGCGAAGCTCAGCGTCCTCCTGCTCGCAGGCCGAGCACTTGCGCTGAATCGCAGAGTGATCCAAGCGGTTCCAGCTCGGAGCGACGCTCGCCGATCCACGCAGGTCGAGCATCGGCGAGCGGCGAAGCTGGTCCTCCTCCTCGCAGCTCGAGCACTTGCGTTGAACGACAAGCTCGTTAGCCGTCGACATTCGAGTCACGCGGTCTACGAATGGATCGGGCTCTCGCCGCAAGACGTCGCGCATCGGTGCGCGGCGAAGCTGGTCCTCTTCCTCGCAGCTCGCACATTTGCGCTGAAGCACGAGACCGCGCGAATCCGGCGGATCCGCAGCTCCAGCCAGTCCAACCACGTTGGTGCTTTCGAGCGACTCTTGGTCGCTCTCGTCTTCTACATCGGCGGTCGTATCGACATCGGCGACCGCCGGCGCCGGCATCCGCATGACCCGGTCGGCGACCGCATCGGCCTGCCGCTCGAGCGGATCGTCGATGTGACCGACCCGCAGCTTGGGTCGAATCCCCGTTGCCTGACCGAGCTTTGCGACCCCGTCTGGCAGCGAACCATCCTCCCGAGCTTCGGACGGCTCGACCTCCGGTTTGGCGATTCGGGGCTCGCGTGCAGGCGTGAGGCCGATTCGGATTGGGGCGATCCCAATCGGCCGCAATGGGCTCTTCGACGCCGGGCCTCTGTCGGTGGGTCGGGTGCCTTTGATGGGCCGGGCGAAGGTAGCCACGATCCATCATTGGCATACACGCGCTCGACAAACCATCGACCACGAGTCGTGATTGTTGCCCATCTGGGGGCGAGCGATCACTGCACCGAGTTGTCCGACCGAGCGCCGAGAGGATCCCCAGAGCTGCCGAGCGAGCCGCCGCAGCTACCAAAGCCCTTGCACGCGTCGGCGCCTGGTTCGCCTGGCTGGCCCGCGTGACCAAGGTCCAGCCGCTCGAATTTACCGTGTATCCACGACCCAGGCCACCCGACGTGGTGAAGCGGGGTAAGGGTCGCTCGGGCTCCGAGCGCTCCGCGAGCTTCGAAATCGCCCCGGGCCTGGCCGTGCCATGACGACGAATTTTCAGGCTGCATACCACTGCTCGTACGGGGCGGTCATCGAGCGAAGACATGGTCGAGCAATGCTTTTTTCGGATCCTGGTGGTGGGGCTGGTGGTTGGCACCGGTTGCACCGAGAGCGTCGTGGTGGGGGCTAATGACGAGGCCGATGATGGAGCCGATGATGGAGTCGACGAGTGGACCAGTAGTGACGGCACCGACGATGATGGGATTGCTGATGACGGGGCCGATGATGGCTCGGAGCTGGCCCCCTTCATGTCGGCCGAGGTCACCGTAGACCAGGCCCCCGTGCACCGACCGACGCTGGGCCGATGGCCGGCGGTAGCGTTCGACGGGAGCCAGTACCTGGTGGTGTGGGAGGACCATCGCGCGTGGCGGCCGATCCTCTATGGCGGCCGGGTCACCGCCAATGGCACGGCGCTCGATCCCTACGGGTTCCCGATCCTGGATTTGGGCCTCGAGCTCGGGTCTGGCGACAAATACTTCGAGCCGGACGTGGCCTTCGACGGCACCAACTTCCTGGTCATCACCGGGGTGGGCAACCAGATCCGCGGCGTCCGAGTGAGCGCCGCGGGCGAGCTGCTGGATCCCGAGCCGATCGTCATCGCGGCTCCGGACAGCACGGTGTCACGACCAGCGCTGGCATTCGACGGCGAGCAGTACCTGGTCGTGTGGTCGCAGTGGAGCCCCGACGACGCGGGCATCTACCGGGCGAGGGTCGAGCCGGACGGGACCGTGCTCGATCCTGACGGGGTGCTCGTTCACCCGCTGGAATTCGATCTGACGAAAGTGGGCGTATCGTTCGACGGCAGCAATTATCTGCTGAGCTGGACGGACTTCGATGTCGAGGCGCAGAGCCAGCTGCTCCACGCTGGCCGCGTCGCGCCGGATGGGGCGCTGATCGACGAGGACCCGATCCAGATCAACCCGATCGGTGTGGGCGTGGACCAGCACGTCGGTCCCGCGGTCGGCTTCGATGGCACGAATCACGTGATTGCGTGGACGACGATGGGCGTGAACGCGGAGGGCTGGGAAGAGATTCGAGTCCTGGCCGGCCGCGTGACACCGGAGGGGACGCTCCTCGATCCTGACGCGATCGCGGTCTCCAACGAGGTCGTCGAGGCGACGAGCGCACATCGGCTGGACATGGCTGCTGGCGACGGGCGCAGCGTCGTGGTCTGGAGCATGGACTACGGCGGTGAAGGTGGACCTTCGGCCGGGTGGGTCAGGACGGCCGAGATCGCGACCGACGGCACAGCGAGCGTTCACCCTGCCGACGAGCTGACCAGGGGCTTGGAGGCGACGTTGGCCGTGCACCCGGACGGCGCGCTCGTGTTGTGGCGCGAAGGTGAGGATCTTTCCGAAGACTATCCCGCGATCGTCGGGGCTCGGCTCGACGGTGGGGGCGTGCCCATGGCCGCCGAATTGGTGTCGCCCGCCTCACCTGCGAGCCGTCAGGATGTGAAGGCCGTGGCGTCCGACGGGCAGAGCTTCTTCGTGTTATGGACGGACACGCGCGACTCGACCGGCGAGGGCAGGGCGCTCTATGGTACCCGCCTCGGCGGCGAGGGCATGCCGCTCGACCCCGAGCCGATTCAGCTCACCGCCTCACCCGCCGACCTGGCCGATGTCGTGTTCGATGGGGCCAACTTCGTGGTCACATGGGTGCGGTTCAGCGGCGGTGAGGGGGACGGCGATCCTTTCAACACCGTGCGCGTGAGCCCAGCTGGTGAGCGGCTCGACGCCGAGCCGCTGCAACCACCGCTGAGCCACGTGCTGGGTCGGGCGGCCTCGGATGGCACGCACACGTTGCTGGTCGGCGAAGACAGCGAGTCGGCCGATAGCGTGCTCGCGGCCGTGCTCTTGAACCAGGCGGGCGCGGTCGCGAGCGAGGTCGTGCATGTGCTCGACGAGGGCGTCGGGGCCGACCCAGCGGCGTCGTTCGACGGTATCGGCTATTTGGTGGTGTGGCACGATTACGAGCAAATATTCGGGCAGCGGATCAGCAAGGCAGGCGCGCTCGTGGGCCCGCGCTTTTCGATCGCCAGCGGGGAATTTATTTATCACCTCGAGGTCGCCGCCGGCGGCGACAATCACCTGGTGTCGTGGCAGGACGAGGATCAGATCTTGGTCGCCCGGGTCAGCGCGGATGGGCAAGTGCTCGATCCCGGCGGGCGCCTGGTCGTGGAGTCGGGTTCCGCCAATTTTCCGTCGATCGCGTTCGACGGTCAGACCTTCATCGTCGCCTGGCGAGCGCTGTCCGTGGAAGACGACGCGAATTCGATCGACCTATTTGCGGCCGAGCTGAGCGCGCAGGCCGAGCTGTTGCGGCAGTTCCCGATCTCGAGCAAGGCCGAGCGCGAGGGCGTGCCCTTCCTCGTGAGTGGAGACGGGCGGGTGTTTGCCGCGTACGCCCGGTTCATGCCCGGGCCGCCCTTCGACACGTACCGAGCGGTGGCGCGCGTGCTCTTGCCGGATTAGAGCGAGCTCGCCCCAAAGGTGTCGCACTGGCTCGGATCGCCGGTCTGATACCCACGCCGAAACCAGCGCGAGCGCTGCTCCGAGGTGCCGTGAGAGAAGGTCTCGGGGCTGACCGTGCCGCGGGACATTCGCTGCAGTCGATCATCACCGATCGCCGCGGCGGCGTTGAGCGCCTCGTCGATGTCGCCGACCTCGAGCAGCTTGCGCTGGTCGGCCGAGTGCGCCCAAACCCCGGCGTAGCAGTCGGCCTGCAGCTCGAGCTTGACCGACAGGCCCGTCGCGCCCTCCTGCCTGCGCGCGGGGGCGCGGTGGACCATGTCGCTGGTGCCCGAGAGCTTCTGGACGTGGTGGCCGATCTCGTGCGCGATCACGTAGGCCTGGGCGAAGTCCCCGGGCGCGCCGAGGCGCTGCTGCAGCGCCTCGTAGAACGAGAGGTCGATGTAGACGCGCTGATCGGCGGGGCAATAAAAGGGGCCGGTCTGGGCGTCGCCGTAGCCGCATCCGGACACGATCGAGTTGGTGAAGAGCACCAGCTTGGCGCGGCGGTAGGCGGCCCCTTGCTCCGCGAGCTCGCGCTCCCAGGTGTTCTGGACGTCGTCGAGCACGAAGCCGACGAAGCGCGCCGCGCGATCCGCGGGCGGTCCGCCGCCGCGCGCGGCCTCGCCGGTCCGCGG
>CBFGLP010001104.1:0-4660 GCA_965649595.1 uncultured Myxococcales bacterium
CCGCGATCAGGTCGGGGATCAAGCTGGTCAGATCTGCGTTGTCCGAGCCCGAGGTGTCGAACGCGTAGCCAAAGAAGTCCTTGCGGCCCATCTCGCCATGGAAGGGCTCGCAGCTGGGCAGCGCGTGCTCGACCCCCAAGCGGTGGAAGGGGCCGCCGTGGAAGATGCTGCCGCCGCCGAACCCGAAGTTGGACAGGATGTGCGAGTGGGTGTCTACGATGCCGTAGAGGTCGCCGTCATCGAACGTGGTCTTGGTGATCTGCCCGCTGGCGTCGAGGGTGAGCTCGGGGTGTACGCGGCAGCCCTCGGCCGGCTCGAAGGTGATCGGCAGGCCCTGCTCCTCGAGCCCGTCCGCGGCGAGCAGCTGGTCGTTTCGCCGGTTGCGGAGCTGATACTGGTCCCAGTCGACCAGCGAGGTCTCGGGCAGCCACTCCGCACCCGAGACGTAGGTGTCGTCGTTGAGCAGCGCGTCGGACTGCAGCGCGGTCTGACGGAGCAGCGGACCGTCGTCGGAGACGAGGTAGCCGCCGTCTTGGTCGTAGAGGAGGTAGGTCCCGAGGTCCGACGCCTTCATGTAGAAGCGGGCGGCCGCGGCCTGATCCGCGCTGAATTCGAACGCGTCGCCGTTGCTGGTCGCCGCGAGCCAGGTGTCGCCGCTGCGGACCGAATAGCAGCCGTTGGCGAATCCGAACGTGTCGAGCAGCGGAGGATCGCCGGTCTCGGAGTCGGACTCGGACTCGCTCGAGGTCCCGACCTCGTCGTCGGTCTCGGCCTGCGTCTCGGAGTCGGTACTGCCAGGGCCGTTGGAGTTGCAGCCGACAAGGACGATAGATGAGGCGAGCAGGGTAAACGAGGTCAGACGCATCGACGCGATGGTACCCCAGCCTCGAGAGCGGTGAGCAATCGAAATCGAGCACGATGGCGCGAAAACGCCCGTCATGGCGACGCTTCCTCACCACCTCACCATCGCTAGGCCGAGGTCTGCCTCGGTGAAAACTCAGCCACCTGAAAGAGTGAAACCACCCATTGTGGATGCGTCCACCACATAAAGCTCGAATCGTAGCAATCAAATATCTCTCGCGATCTCGGTGTTGCTAAATCACCTAAACGATTTATGTATCGAAACAATACAATCTTTCGACGAGCACCCGGTTGGGGGCCCAGTACAACCGGTCTTCGCCACGTGCCTCGTCGAGCTGGGTCCGCCAGGCGAGCTGCGGTTGCTCGGGATGTCGGGTCGGGTCCGTCGAAGGGGTGGCGTGGTGATCGAGGCGCGAGGGTCCGCTCGGAGTGTCCGCGGGTGGTCCTTCGTTGCCACGCGGGTGCCGCGGATGTGAATCGCTGCTTCGTGATTGAAGACCGAAGCACGCGCCCGGTGAGCGAATTCGCGATCCGCGCTGATCGCTCGAACGAGGCCCTGCGCCTCTTCCAGCGACTCGATACGAGAAGGCTCGCGTATGTCACGCGTCCTTCCGAGCGCGGTCCTTCCCCCGATCGACCGCAACCGCTATTTTCCCGCCCCGCGCGATGCCCCTCTACGCCGCGACCGTTTTCCTGTCCGCCTTCTTGCTCTTCCTCGTTCAGCCGGTGATTGCCCGGCAGATCTTGCCCTGGTTCGGAGGCTCGGCGGTCGTCTGGGCGACCTGCCTGGTGTTCTTCCAGTCGGCGCTGCTGGCCGGCTACGCCTACTCGGACTTCCTGGTCCGCAAGCTGACCCCGCGCCGGCAGCTGATCGTCCATGCGGCGATGCTGCTGCTCTCGCTCGCGTGGCTGCCGATCACGCCGGATCCGCAGTGGAAGCCGAGCGGGACGGAGAATCCGACGCTGCTGATCCTCGGGTTGCTCGCGGGCACGGTCGGGTTGCCTTACTTGATGCTTTCGACCACGAGCCCGCTGATCCAGGCGTGGTACTGGCGGCGCTTTCAGACCAAGGTGCCCTATCGGCTCTTCGCGCTGTCGAACTTCGCCTCGCTGCTGGCGCTGCTCTCGTATCCGGTGCTGATCGAGCCCTGGGTGACCAATCAGGGGCAGACGGTCGGTTGGTCTGTCGTCTACGTCGCGTTCGTGGCGCTGTGCTCGGCCACCGGTGTGGCGAGCATTCGCGCAGGCGCTCGCAGCCCGTCGCCTGCGGCCGCAGCCGAGCCCACTGCGGCCGCCGCTGTGGCGACGGAGCGACCGAAGACCAAGCAGTTGCTGACGTGGGTGGTGCTCTCGGCGATGGGCTCTTGCCTGCTGCTGGCGATCAGCAACCACATCACCCAAAACATCGCGGCGGTGCCCTTCTTGTGGGTCGTCCCGCTTTCGCTCTACCTGATCTCGTTCATCTTGGTGTTCGACCACCCGCGCTGGTACGTGCGCCCGGTCTACCTGGCCATGCTCGCAATGGGGCTGCCGGTGATGGCCGAGTGCATGGACTCGCACGGGCTGATCCTGGTCGTGCTCTACACGCTGGGGATGTTCGTCGGCTGCATGGTCGTGCACGGTGAGCTGGCCCAGTCCAAGCCCGAGCCGCGCCACCTGACGACCTTCTACTTGATGATGTCGATCGGCGGCGCGCTCGGCTCGGTGCTGATCGGGCTGGTCGCGCCGCTGACCCTGCCGGGCTACTACGAGCTCGGAATCCTGTTGGTGGTGCTCGCGCTGATCGGGACCATGCGGGTCTGGCCGGGCTCGCCGGTGTGGGTCCGCGTGATCGCGCTCGCCGTGGTGGTCGCGACCACGGGCTTGGTCGGGATGGCCGGCTATCGCTACGGCCACGACACCCGGGTGATGGTCCGCAACTTCTACGGGGTGGTCCGGACGCGCGACTTCAGCGAGCCCGCCAACTACCGGACCATGTATCACGGCGGCATCCAGCACGGCGGCCAGCTGACCGACCCCGACGCGCTGCGGCTGCCGTCGAGCTACTTCGGTCCGACCAGCGGCTACGGCCGGCTCTTCGCCAGCCTTCCGTCCGACATGGGCCCCAAGAAGATCGGCGTGATCGGCCTCGGCGCCGGGGCGCTCGCCGTCTACGCCGGCGAGGGCGACACGATCGTGTTCTACGAGCTCGATCCGCAGGTGGTCGACATCGCCAAGGCCGAGTTCACCTTCCTCGACGACGTGCCGGGCACCGTCGAGGTCGTGGTCGGTGACGGCCGCCTGTCGCTCGAGCGCGAGCAGCCGCGCGGCTACGACGTGCTGGCGATCGACGCGTTCTCGGGCGACTCGATCCCGATGCACCTGATCACCCGCGAGGCGATGGCGGTCTACGCCAAGCACCTCGCGCCGGGCGGGGCGATCGTGTTCCAGGCGACCAACCGCTACATCGATATCGCGCCGGTCGTGCAGCTGCTCGCGGCGGAGCTGGGGATGAAGGCGGTGATCGTGTCCGACAACGTGAGCTACGACAGCGGGCGCGAGTACTGGTACTCGGGGACGGATCAGATCATCGTGACCGCCAACGAGGCGCTGCTACAGGCGGAGCCGCTGCGGTCGGGGGCGGTCGAGATCCCGGCGCGGCCGGGGTTCCCGGCGTTCACGGATGATTACTCGAATCTGCTGCGGATCTTGAAGTGATCTGGGGCGGTTGATCTGGGCGCGCGTCGAATTCGTTTGGCGCGCGCCTCGATTCATTTTCCATTTCGACGTATGTGGCGAGCTCAGTCGAAGGGATCGAGGTAATTGATCTCTTCTTCGTTCGTCGATTCTTCGGATTCACTACCCTCGTCTTCGTCAGGCGCTCGCTCGGCGCCTGCCTTCGACTCATCGTCCCGAATGATCACCACGCTCCCGCGATTGGGATCGACCTTGGGTTCGTTCTTCGCCTTGCCCTTCGATTTCCCCTTGGCCGGCTCGGGCTCGGATTCCGCTTCACCCTCCGACACCCACTCCCCGAGCAGATCCGGATCACCAAACTCGATCGGCACCACGAGCCGCCCCGCCGCCGACGGAAACAACCACGTCCCCGCCTCGGCCCGCAGGCAATCCGCGACCGCACCCTCGAGCGGGTCCTCGCTCGTCCGCGTCGCCTCGACGGTCGCGTCGATCACCCGACCGTCGCCGTCGATCGTGAGCCCGAGCTCCCAGCGGCCGAGCGCGGGGACCTCCTCTCGCTCGGCCCGATTCGCCAAGGGCCGCAGGCACTCGGCGATCGTCGAGTGGCGGACGTTGAGCAGCTCCCGAGCCACTCGATGATCCCACTCGACATCACCGCGCAGCTCGCCAAACCGGATCGTGCCGCCGACCTCGAGCTCGCTGCTGCGCTCGAAGGCCAGCGCCGCCTCACCGTCGAGCAGCTCGATCGCCTCGGCCCGCGCGCACGCGAGCGGTGGCTCGACCATGGGCTGCAGCTCGCTGCCGAGCGTGAGCGCGAAGCAGCGGCGGTCGTCCGAGGCTTGGCCGAGCTCGAGCAGCTCGAAGCGCCCGATCACCTCGGCGGCCAAGTTGCCGTCGGTCCAGCGCAGGTCGGCCCCGACGGAGATCCGATAGGGGCCCGCGGGAGGCGGCTCGGGCAGGGGATCGGGCTCGGGGCCCTGGTCGTAGAAGAGGTCCTCGGCGAGCGCTCGCAGGCTGGCGATCTCTTTGGCGTCGTCGATCGTGCGGCGCTGCTCGGCACAGGCGTTGCGCAAGGTCAGCTCGACTCGATCGCTGCCTTGGTCGTCGAGCCAGGTGTGCACGC
>CBFGLP010001105.1:0-5810 GCA_965649595.1 uncultured Myxococcales bacterium
CGATCTCCTGCTCCTTGCCGAACATGCCGGCGGGGACGCCGGAGTAGATGCGGTCGGCGAGCCAGGCGTCGCCCTTCTTCTCCGCCTTGATGATCGCGGCCGCGTGCACGCCGGTCGCCGTGCGGAACGCGTCGCGGCCAACCAGCGGGTAGCTCGGATGGATCGGCACGCCCGTCCACTCGCTGACCTTCTCGACGTACTCGACCAGGACCGAGAGATCGTGATCGGCCGGATCGAGCTGCCCGAGCAGGTAGAGGTTGAGCAGCAGGTGGTCCATCGAGGTGTTGCCGACCCGCTCGCCGATGCCCAGCGCGCAGCCGTGCGCCCGCTCGACGCCGAGCTCGAGCGCGTGCAGGGCCAAGGTCAGCGCGTGTCCGCGATCGTTGTGCCCGTGCCAGTCGAGCTGCACGCGATCTTCGACGTCGAGCGCCCGCAGCAGCGCCTTGGTGAAGTTGATCAGGTTGCGGACCCCGTCCGGCGTCGCGTGACCGCAGGTGTCGCACAGGACCAGACGGGTCGCCCCAGCATCGATCGCGGTCCTAAACAGCGCGTCGAGGGTCTTGGGGTGGGCGCGCGTGGTGTCCTCGGTGACGAACGAGGCCGGCAAGCCGTTGCGGACGATCAGCTCGATCGCGTCGCGCGTGTGCCCAACCAGCTTCTCCAGGTTCCAGCTCTCGGCAAACGCCCGGACCGGGCTCGAGCCGATGAACGCGGTGACCTCGATCGCCACGCCGACCCGCTGCGAGATGTCGATGATCGGCGTGATGTCGGCCGCGACCGTGCGCGCGGCACAGTTGGGCTTGATCCGCAGCTTCTCGTCGACGATCAAGCGCAGCAGCCGTTCGACGTCCTCCTGCGCCCGCCGCCCCGCCCCGGGCAGCCCGAGGTTGACCACGTGGATCCCGAGCCGATCCATCAGACGGACCAGCTCCATCTTCTGCTCGATGCTGGGATCGCGGACCGAGGGCGACTGCAAGCCGTCGCGGATCGTCTCGTCGACGAAGATCGGCTTGCGGCGCAGCAGCGGCCCGCGGCGATCCTTCTCGTTCCAGTCGTAGACCAGGGCGGCGACGTCGGTGGTGTCGAGCATGATCAGAGTCCGAGTTCGAGATCCTCGATCTTGAAGAAGCGGGACAGCTCCTCGAGGATACCCAACGCGAGCAGGTCGGAGATCTCGTCGTCGTCGTCGATCTGCTCGATCAGCACGTCACGGAACACCGTGATCCCGGTCAGCTCGCCGCCTTCGGAGGCGGTGTCGGCCGGCGTGCCCTCGAACGCGACCGCCGAGCGGGGATCGACCCCAGCGCGCACGTGGTCCTCGTCGATCCAGCGCTGCACTCGGATCGGCGCCGAGGCGATCCGCGCGAGCACGGGATCCGGCAGGGTGTCGATCACGTCCTCGACCCGGCGGCGGAGATCCTCGATCTCCTCGTTGGGGATCGGCTCCTTCGGCTCGCTGCCGAACGCCGCGAGGTCGGCCGCGCGGACCCGCAGCAGCGCCGCGGTCCCGCGCGCCTCGTCGCCGTGCGCCCGGCAGGCGAGCCCGAGCTGGTAGCGGAGCTCGACGTCGTCCTCGCGCGCGAGCGCCTGCTCGAGCAAGCCGATGCCCTCGTCGAAGCGGTCCATCTGCAGCAGCGCCGCAGCCCGCAAGCTGACGTAGCCGGGATCGGTCTGCAGCGAGGCGTCGACCTGGTCGAGCAGCTCGAGCGCCTCCTCGGGATCGGCATCGAAGTGATCGAGGCGCGTCTGGGCGAGCAGCACGAGCGCCTCGGCGGCGGTCTCGGTGTCGAGGTCCTCGCGCTCGAGCAGCTTGCGGAGCACCGCCTCGGCCGCGTCGAACTCCTCGACCTGAGCGAGCAGCTCGCCAGCGTCGAGGTACACGTGCGGGTCATCGGACCCGGCGTCGACCGCCTGCTCGAGCAAGCCCGCGGCGTCGTCGAGCTCTCCCTCGGCCCAGGCGATCATGCCCTGCAGGTGCAGGTAGCGAGGATCATCGTCGCCGACGCCTGCCTTGCGCGCGCTCGCCAGCACCTTGCGGGCACCGTCGATGTCATCGTCGTCGAGAGCGAGCAGACCCTGCTCGAAGATCGCGGCCACGTCCTTGCTCATGCGGCGGACACTAGCAATTGGAGGTCGCGGCGCGAAGCGGCCCGGCGCGTCGACGAAGCGCCTGGCCTTTGGCGCCCAAGGATCGCGGCGAATGTCGATCCTCGGCTGCCGAGTGGGTCTGCCGGTGCGCCCGCGTCGATCTGCGTGGCCAGCGAAGCCGCCGACCTGCTATCGAAGCGCCGTGCCCTCGCCCGAGTCCGAACATCTCGAGCCCGTGAGCGCCCTCATGCGGGTGTTGTCTGAGCGCTGGGTGCTGAGCCTGGCGCTGCCCGACCCGGAGCACCCAGCCCCGCATCCCTGCGCGCTCTTCTACGTCGCGATCGAGCCCAATACGATCGGCGAGCACGCGAGCCCGCTGCTCGGCTTCGTCAGCGATCCGGCGAGCCATCACGGCCAGCTGACCGGGCGTGGTCCGATCCCAGCGGCCGCCGCCGTTTACCTCGAGTCCGCGGTGGTGGGTGAGCTGAGGGGCGCGCAGCTTCGCGGCGTGCTCGTGCGAGAGGATGCGATCGCGACGACCGCCGCGCTCGCGCTGCGCGAGCGCTACCTCGAGCGCCATCCTATCGCTCGCGACCTGCTCGCCGGTGGTCGCCATCGCCTCTACGCCCTGCAGATCACGTGGGCGAAGCTGACCGACAACCGCATGGGGTTCGGTCGCCACATGGTCACCGAGTTCGGCGCCCGCTGGTCGGCGCTGGAGTGAATGATTCACTCCCGCTGCCGTCAGCCCAGCACGCGAAAGGTGGAGGGAAGACCGCTAGACGCACGCGCGTCGAGATGGCGCCGACACGCAGCGAAGGACCTGCGTAGATCCATCCCCCTTCGACCTGATATTCTCCTCCCTGCTCGCCTAGATCCGTGTTCGGGCCCAGGCGGCTCCCCCCTGCAAAGGTTCCCGACGTGCTGACTCGACGTGCTTGGCTCACCCTCGTTCCCCTGGCCGCCGTCGGCCTCTCGAGTCGCCGGGCCCTCGCCAGCGCGACTCCAGTCGCGGTGCCCAACAACGCAGTCGGTGCGCTGGTCGTCGCTGTCGGCGGCGAGCTGGTCACGGTCGATGTCGACGACACGTTGACCGCCGACCAAGTCCGGATCGGCACCGCGGGGCCGCTCAGCATCACCGATCGGATCCTGCTCAAGGGCAAGGGGACTGCCCGCGATCGCTACCTCGACGACGCCCGCAACGCGACCAAGGTCGGCGGCAACATCAAGCTCGCGCTGACCGACGCGATGCCGGCTCATACCAAGACCTTCGAGACCAACCATCACGCGTGGGCGCGGCCCTTCGCGCGCAAGTGCGTGGATTGGGGCAAGCAGCTGAGCGCGCTCGGGTTGGGGCGGGTGCGCGATGATCATGGTCGCGTGTATCTGCTCGAGTGGGCGGGCGCGACGATCGATCCGGCCGGGGCCAAGAGCCCGGCCGGGTTGGCCAAGGCGCCGGGCGGGCCGAGCAAGCCGACGCTCGCGGCCTACGAGAGCTACATCGAGGCGCTGATCGGCGCGCTGACCTGAGCCAGCCAATCGAGACGGACCACCAGCGATCACCGAGTCGCTCATGGCCCTCGGTGGTCGCAGACCCTCGTTCGGGGCACTGGCATCCCCGCGCTCACCATGAAAGAGTCGCGCCGTGCAAGCACCCGAGCGCGAAGGCACGGCGACCCCCGAGCGCGGCCGCGGACTCCAGCTCTACACCAAGATCCTGATCGGCCTCGCGCTCGGCAGCACGATCGCGGTCATCTGCAAGACCTTGCTGACCGGCGCCGACGCGCTGCTGCCGGTGTTCACCGATCAGACCGCGCTGCTCGAGTTCGGGACCGCGTGGGTCCAGCCGATCGGTGACCTGTTCATCCGCGCGATCATCCTGACCGTCGTGCCGCTGGTGTTCACCTCGATCACCGTGGGGGTCCACTCGCTCGGGGACCTGCGCACGCTCGGGCGGCTCGGCGGGCGCACGCTCTTCGTGTTCCTCGGCACCTCGTTCTTGGCCGCGTGCCTCGGCACCGCCGCGTACATGCTCTTCGAGCCCGGGACCGCGGTCTCGGCCGAGACCCGCGACCTGCTCGCGCAGCAGTTCGCCGACCAGGCCGGCAAGTCGACCGAGCAGGCCGGCGCGGCGACCCAGCGCTTCTCCGGCTCGCCCCTGCAGATCGTCGTCGATCTCGTGCCCAGCAACATCATGCTGGCGATGACCGACAACCGCGATCTGCTCAAGGTCATCTTGTTCGCGCTGCTGTTCGGCATCTCGCTCACGTTGATCCCGCCCGAGCGGGCCAAGCCGGTCGCGGCGATGCTCGAGGGCATCAACGAGGCGATGACCAAGCTGATCGAGCTGCTGATGCGGCTCGCGCCCTACGGCGTGTTCGCGCTGGTGTTCATGGTCGTGGCCCGGTTCGGCGTCGAGGTCCTGATCGCGCTCGCCTACTACACGGGCGTGGTCGTGCTCGCGCTGCTCGCTCACCTGCTGCTGGTGCTCTCGCCGCTGCTCAAGCTCGTCGCCCGCTTCTCGCCGATCGAGTTCTTCCGGCGCACCCGCGAGGTGCTGATCACCGCGTTCTCGACCTCGTCCTCGTCGGCGACCCTGCCCACGACCATGCGGGTGGCTGAGCAGCAGCTCGGGGTCCCGCGCTCGATCTCGTCGTTCGTGCTCCCGCTCGGGGCCACGATCAACATGGACGGCACGACGATCTACCAGATCATCGCCGTGCACTTCGTCGCGCAAGTGTGGGGCATCCCGATCGACTGGTCCGCCTCGGTCACGCTGATCCTGACCGCGATGCTGATGGCGATCGGGGCCGCTGGGGTGCCGGGCGGCGTGCTGCCGCTGCTCTACGTGGTCATGGCCACGGTCGGGATCCCCGAGGCGATCATCCCGCTCGGCATCGCCCTGATCCTCGGGGTCGATCGGATCCTCGACATGTGCCGCAGCGCGCTCAACGTGATCGGCGACTCGGCGACCGCGGTCGTGATCACCCGGCTCGAGGCGCAGGATCGGCGTGGCCAAGCTCCTCACCCGCCTGCGTGAGCGCGGGTGTCCCTTCTTCGCTCGTGCGGGAGGTTTCGGGGAGACGTCCCACCCGCCGAGCAGGCGTTCGCGCTGTCGTCTGGATCACGCGATGTCGGCGAGAATCCGAATTCCTGCGGAAAGGGCCTCGGAGAGCGCGTTATCAGTGAGTCAACTGACCTGTGAACTCGTGACAGCGACGCCCAGGGTCGCCATACTGTCCGCGCTTTTCAGCCCCTCGGGCTGACAGGGACAATTCCGCCTCGAAACGGCTGAATCGGCCGGTTTCGGTCTCGAGGACATCGACCTCCATGGACACCTTCCCCAAGCAGCGCGAGGCGCTCGAATCCGTCGTCATTCGCTTTGCCGGCGACTCCGGCGACGGCATGCAGCTCACGGGCTCCCAGTTCACGCACACGACCGCCCTGATGGGCAACGATGTTGCGACCTTCCCGGACTTCCCGGCCGAGATCCGGGCGCCCGCGGGCACCACCTACGGGGTGTCGGGCTTCCAGCTCCACTTCGCCGCCCACGACGTCATGACCCCCGGCGACGCGCCGGACGTGCTGGTCGCGATGAACCCAGCGGCGCTCAAGACCAACCTCGCCGACCTCAAGACCGGCGGCTTGCTGATCATCAATGAGGGCGCGTTCGTAAAGGGCAACCTCAGCAAGGCTGGCTACGTCAAGAACCCGCTCGAGGA
>CBFGLP010001106.1:0-1924 GCA_965649595.1 uncultured Myxococcales bacterium
CGGCAAGGGCACCGTGTCCCTGGATGATATCCATGATTCCGAGCTGATCTTCGTGGTGGGGCAGAACCCCGGCACCAACCACCCGCGCATGATGTCGACCCTGCGCGAGGCCAAGCTGCGCGGGGCCAAGATCGTCAGCATCAACCCGCTCAAGGAGACCGGGCTGCTGCGCTTCAAGCACCCGCAGAAGCTCCGCGACATGCTCGGCAGCGGCGTCGAGCTGACCGATCTGTACTTGCAAGTAAAGATCAACGGCGACGTCGCCTTGCTCAAGGCGATCATGAAGTGCGTATTGGAGGCCGAGCAGGCGCAGCCTGGCACGGTGCTCGATCACGCGTTCATGCGCGAGCACACCGTCGGCTTCGACGCGCTGCTCACCGATCTCGAGCGCTGGTCGATGGCCGAGCTGGTCGAGGCCAGCGGCGTGCCCGAAGACCAGATTCGCTCGGCGGCCAAGATCTACGTCGACTCCAAGGCCACGATCGCCTGCTGGGCGATGGGCCTGACCCAGCACCAAAACGGCGTCGCCAACGTGCAGGAGGTCGTCAACCTGTTGTTGCTAAAGGGCAACCTCGGGCGCCCGGGCGCGGGCGTGTGCCCGGTGCGAGGCCACAGCAACGTGCAGGGCGACCGCACGATGGGCATCTACGAGCGCCCGCCGCAGAAATTCCTCGATCGGCTGGGGGCAGCGGTCGGCTTCGATCCGCCCCGCGAGCACGGCCACGACGCGGTCGGGGCGATCGAGGCGATGCACGCGGGCGAGGCCGACGTGTTCATCGCGCTGGGCGGCAACTTCTTGTCGGCCACGCCCGACACCGCGTACACGGCCGAGGCGCTGCGCCGCTGCAAGCTGACCGTGCAGATCAGCACCAAGCTCAACCGCTCGCACCTGATCACCGGCGAGACCGCGCTGATCCTGCCCTGCCTCGGTCGGACCGAGCGGGACGTCCAGCGCGGCGGCGAGCAATTCGTGACGGTCGAGAACTCGATGGGCATCGTGCACCGCTCGCGCGGGCGGCTCGAGCCCGCCAGCGAGCACCTGCTGAGCGAGCCGGCGATCGTCGCCCGGCTGGCCCACGAGGCCCTCGGCGACCGCTCTCCCATCGATTGGCTGGGGCTGATCGAAGATTATGATCGCATCCGGGATCTAATCGAAAAATCGATCGCAGGGTTCGAGGGCTACAATCAAAAGGTCCGCGCCGAGCACGGGTTCGTCTTGGTCAACGACGCCCGCGAGCGCCGCTGGGCGACCGAGTCGGGCAAGGCCGAGTTCACCGTGCAGGCCGTGCCGAAGTGGGAGCTGGCTGACGACGAATTGTTGATGATGACGATTCGCAGTCATGACCAGTACAATACGACCGTGTATGACCTGGATGATCGCTACCGTGGAATCCACGGGTATCGCCGGATCGTGCTGATGAACATCGCCGACGTGCGGCGGCTGGGGCTCGAGCCTTACACGCAAGTCGATCTGACCAGTCGGTTCCGGGGGAAAGAGCGGTTCGCGGAGCGCTGGATGGTGATTCCACACGACATCCCGCCGCGGATGTGCGCGACGTACTTTCCGGAGGCGAACGTGCTGGTGCCGGTCGATCAGTTCGCGGACGAGTCGCGGACGCCGGCCTCGAAGAGCGTGGTCGTGACGATGAAGCCCTCGCCGGCTCAGGTGATCCAGCCGCCGGCGAAGCCGTGGAAGCCGTGATGGGAGGGGCCACGAGCGCTCGATTCACTCATCCCTGTGCTCGGTTGAGTTCAGTACGCGTTTATACCGTTGTTCATAGCAAGATTGGCAAACCTCGATCGGAGCGCAGCAGGCCTTTTCGATCATGGAGAGCGCTCCCTCCTCGAACAGTGGCTCCCCGGGGCGCTGCGCGCGGGCGAGTTAATCTTGAAGACCTGCGTTCGGGACAGAGCCGCGCGCAAC
>CBFGLP010001107.1:0-4736 GCA_965649595.1 uncultured Myxococcales bacterium
GCAGGTCTGCACAATTAACTCGCCCGCGCGCAGCGCCCCGGGGAGCCACTGTTCGAGGAGGGAGCGCTCTCCATGATCGGAAAGGCTTCCCCCGTGCATTGCCACGCTCTGCGATCGAAGTCTCCCAATCCAGGATCTCGCAGTGATCACCGGTGTGAACGCGTACCGAATGATAATACTATTGCGACTGCGGCGGACCCATCGCCGCGGGAGAGCGCGTCAATTTCACTTGGATATTGCGATGGGTTTTGGTCTAATGTGAATGGGGGTAGCGATGGAATCTCTCGTACCAATCCGTTGGCACGTGGGCCACGACGTCGCCGTATTGTTCATCGAGGCAGAGACCCAAATCTCCAGCATACACCAGGACGAATTCTTCACGATGATTCGAGAACGACACATTCGACGAATGCTGTCGTGCTCGATCGGTCGAGTCGTCGTCGATGGCGCGATGCGCCGCAGGAGCGCGGCCTTGCTGCGCGAGCACGACTTGCAGGTCGCCTCGCTGGTCGGCGACCGGGCCTCGCGGGCGCTGGTCAAGGCGCTGAATTGGCTCGGCGTGCAGATGCGGGCGTTCGATTGGGACGAGATCGACGACGCGCTCGCCGCCCTCGAGCTCGGGCCCGAGCTCGCGCAGTTCGCCAAGCATGCCGCGCTGACGCTGCGCGAGGAGTCACTCCGCCGCTGGCCGTCAGCCGTGTCGCGCTAAAACTGAATGCCGAGGCCGGAGGGGGAGACTCGCAGGCGCGAGGCCGCAGCCTTGATCTTTTCCTTCTTGCCCGACTTCGCCGTCGTGACCAGCACCGCGACCCCGAGCGTCACCAAGGCAGCGCCGACCAGGCCGACCCCGAGCCCGTACCACTTGGTGTTGTACAAGAACCGACACTCGCCCTTTTGGTCGATGTCCTCACCCGTACAATTGGCGCCGAGCTTGTAGGGCCGATCGTGCATGAAGGTCAGGGCCACGCCGCCGCCGACCGCCGCGATGCCGACGCCGAGCGAGGCCCAGCCCCAGGGGCGCTTGGGCAGCCGGTTGGGCACCTTCTCGAGCTCGTAGTCGAGGCTCTCGGTCGCGCCCTCGACGAAGGTCCGCTTCTCCTGCACGGAGATGTAGCCCTCCTTGCTGACGCGGATGACGTGGTCGCCGGGGATGATCGGTTTGTCGAGCGGGGTCGTGCCGAAGGGCTCGCCGTCGAGGGTCACGTCGGCGCCCTCGGGGGCCGAGCTGATGCGTACGCCCGCGGGGCCGCTGGCGAGCGCGTCGAGCTTGGTCCGCAAGGTCGCCGCCTGGGTCTCGATCAGACCGCCGACATCGGCGACGCCACAGATCTCGCAGCCGTCGTCGCTGGTCACGATCGTGGTCCCGTCGCTGCCGTCGTAGAGCTCGACTCGGACGGTGTAGTCACGATCGACGACCTCGACGACCGCTCGGACCACGTGGGTCGCACCGGTCTTGTCGGCGACCTTCTCGATGCAGGCGGGCTTGCGGCAGTCGCTCTCGCCCGAGGCGGCGACGACCTCGTCGGGGGTGACGATCGCGAAGTTGCCCCGCTGGAGCCCGCCGACCAGCTGATCGGTCAGGGTCTTGCGGTCGGAGTCGGGCAGCTCGCCCTCGACTACGACTGGCAGGATCGCCGCCTTGGGCGGGGTGCTGGTCGACTCGTCCGGTGGTGCGGCGTGCACGACCGGGGCCTGGGCGAGGAGCAGCGCTAGGGCGGTGAGCGGGGCGAAGATGGCTTTCTCAGCCCATCCGGGCCGAAGGGGCCGAAGCGCTCGCGAGGGTCGGGCTTGGGGAGCACGGAGTCGCCGACGACCGAGGCGAGCAGCGGAGGGCATGGGCGCAGGCTATCACGACGGCGCTGGCGTCGGGGAAGCCTCCGGCTCGGCCACGGCCGAAGCTCGGACGCGCTCCGACGGCACGAGGAGCCGCGTCAGTCCTGCACCGTGCCGTCGCCTTTGGCACCACCGAGGATGTACTTCTTCACGGCGGCCTCGTGCTCTTCGCGCGTCTTGGAGAAGGAGTGGGTCCCGTCGTTGCGCGCGACGAAGTACAAGTAACGGGTGGTCTCGGGCGCGAGCACGGCTGCGAGCGCGTCACGACCAGGATTGGCGATCGGGCCGGGCGGCAGCCCCTCGTGCGTGTAGGTGTTGTATGGATTGTCGACGTCGCGCAGGTGGATTCGACGAATCCGCCCCTCGAATTGCTTGCAGGCCTCGGACTTGGTGACCGGGACGGTGCAGCCGTAGATGATCGTCGGGTCGGTCTGCAGGAGCTTGGGTTGGAAGCTGGCGAAGCGGAGCCGATTGAGGAACACGCTGGCGATGCGCGGGCGCTCGGCGGCTTGGCCAGTCTCCTTCTCGATCAGCGAAGCCATGATCACGATCTCGTGATCGTTCCAGCCAAAGTCCTCGTTCAGCTTGGCCGCGCCCTTGGAGTGCTTGCGGCGCAGCTCCGTGTAGACCTGCCGGTGGCGCTGGACCATCCGCTCGAGCACGACCTCGGGCTTGGCCTCGAGGTCGACCTCGTAGGTGTCGGGGAACAGGTAGCCCTCGAGGCTCGGGGCCGAGATGTTCAGGCGGGCGAGCAATTGTGGGTCCCGCATCAGGGCGATCAGCTGGTCGCGCTCGCCGACGCCCGCCGCAGCGAGGATCTCGGCGACCTGGACCATGTGCTTGCCCTCGGGGATCGTGACGCGCTTTTGCTGGACCGGGGGCCGGCGCATCAGCTCGTCGAGGATCTCGCGGGCTGTCATGTCGCCGCGAAAGCTGTGCTTGCCCGCGGTGATGTTGCTGGCCTTGCCCTCGTGCAGGACAAACAATCGAAACGCCGTCGCGTCCTGTTCGGCGACGACCCCGTGCTCTTGCAGCAGCTCGAGCACGGCCGGAAAGCTCGCGCCCTGGGGGATCGTCAGCGCGATTGGATCGGCGCTGCCTCGGCCCGGCTGATCAGGGAAGCTCACGATCTGCTGCCAGCCGGCCCAGGCCGCCCACGCGGCCCCGAGCAGGCACATCAGCACCATCGCCAAGGCGATCCGCTGGCCAGCGCGAGAGCGACGCGGCATGTACCAGGGCTTCGGCTTGCGAGTGGGCTTGCGGGGGGTCGTCATGCCGAAGCTCCGCGGATCCGCGCCTGCGCGTCGAGCCAGCCCTGCAAGATGAACTGGGCCGCGACCGCGTCGATCGTCTGCTTGCGCTTGGCTCGCGACACGTCGGCCTCGAGCAGCGTGCGCTCGGCAGCGGCGGTGGAGAAGCGCTCGTCCCAGCAGCTGACCGGGACCTCGAGGCCAGCGCTCGCGAGCGCCCGCTCGAGCGCGACGATGAAGCGTCGCACGAGCCGGGCGCGGTGGCCCTCGCTGCCGTCGAGCTCGAGCGGGAGGCCGATGACGAGCTGCTCGACCCCGTGCTCGCGGACTCGTTCGAGCACGGCGGCGGCGTCTTCGACGTGACCCCGGCGGGCGAGCACCTCGCGAGCCGAGGCGATCGAGCCGCCAGCGTCGCTCATCGCGATGCCGATCGTCTTGCTGCCGACGTCGAGAGCCAGGGCACGCATGCGCGGCGCGTCTTCTAGCACGCCGAACGAACGCCCGCGAGTTGGCCTCTAATCGAACGAGTCGAGCGGACCATCGAGGAGCTCGATCGGGAGCGCCTCCTCGCGCTCGGCCGAGATGAGCGCATAGGCGACCCGCAGGCGACCGTCCGCGGCGATCTGCTCGGCGACCTGAGCCTCGAGCAAGGGCGCGAGCCCGGCGACCATCGCGGGTAGATCGATCTTCCAGCGCTGGTCCTCGAAGCGCAGCCAGACCAGCGCTTGCTCGCCAGCGCGGATCTCCGCGCGGGTGCCCGCGTCGTCGATCCACACCTCGTCCAAATTGATCTCGCGCAGGTTTTCGCCGACCAGCCCCTGGCGGATCGCCCTCTCGAACACCGCGCGACCGTCGGTCTGCTCGAGCTCGGACCGAGTCAGGCGCGAGCGCAGCTCGAGGACTATCAGCGCGACCATCAGCGAGCGCGCCTCGATCTGCTCGCGCGTGCCCGCGAGCGCGAGCTGGCGGAGGTCCTCGTAGAACGCGAAGGTGTTGTGGGTGACCCGCTCGATCGCGCCGGACGGATCGCGGGCCTCGAGGCTGACGATGTAGGCCTCGATCGCTTGGCGGACCGCGTCGCGGCGCGCGAGCTCCTCGTTCGGGTCGTGTGAGTCCTCGTTCGTCGGCTCGGGCTCGGTCGCGGGCTCGCTCGTCGGCGCTCGCGGACAGCCCGCGAGGATCAGCGCGGACAACAGGATCGCGGGCGTGGAGATCGGTCGACGCACGCTCGTATCGAGCCACGAGTCGAGCGGTGTGTGTGGCGCCAGAGCCGTTGGTCAACTCACGTGGATCGAGGCGATCCGGCGCGCGATTCGAGCCTCGATCATGGGCCGCAAAGCCCGATCGAAGGCGGTCTGCGAGGCGATCTCGAGATGCCTGAATTCTGCTGAATTTAGGCGAAATTCGGGCTCTCCAGGGCTCGCAAGCGGACCTTGCGGGGGCTATTCTCCGGCCTCCCGAAGGCCCGCCTCGCGCGGCGCGATCGGACCCCGAAACCAGACCATGGCCGAAGCCAAGTCGATCCTCAACATCGAAGACGAGATGCGTAGCTCCTTCTTGGACTACGCGATGTCGGTGATCATTAGCCGGGCGCTGCCCGACGTCCGCGACGGGCTCAAGCCGGTGCATCGGCGAGTGCTCTACGCGATGCAC
>CBFGLP010001108.1:0-1864 GCA_965649595.1 uncultured Myxococcales bacterium
CGAGCGCCTCGGCGGTCGCGTGGCCGCGCTGCTTGAGCTGGTTGACGTAGTCGACCAGCACGATCGCGTTGTTGACCACGATGCCGGCCAGCATGATCGCGCCGAGGAACACGATCACCGAGACCGGCACGTCGAGCAGCAAGAGCGCCGCGACCACGCCGACCAGCGCGAGTGGGATCGAGACCAAGATGATCAGCGGGTAGATCAGGCTCTCGAACTGCGAGGCCATGATCACGTAGACGAGGAAGATCGACAACCCGAGCGCGAGGTAGAGCGAGCGCGACGAGGTCTCCCACTCCTCGCTCTGGCCGGTCACCGCCGTGCTCACGCCGGCGGGCAGCTCGAGCTCGGCCAGCTCGGCCTCGATCTCGTCGGTTACGCCACCGAGCGCGGCGCCCTCGAGGTTGGCGGTCACGAGCCCGACCCGCTGCTGACCAATTCGGCGGATCTCGTTGGGGCCGCGACCGACATCGATGGTAGCGACGGCCGAGAGCGGGATCGGCTTTTGGCTCTGGCCGACTTGCAGCTGCCCGAGCGCCGCAGCGCCGCTCGGGTTGATCGCGAGGTTGCGCAGGTCATCGACGCCGGCCTGCTCCATGCCCTCGACGCGGACGCGGATCGGGATCTTGCGGTCGCGGCGGTTGAACTTGCTCGCTTCTTGGCCTTGGACCTTGTCGCGGACCAGCTCGGCGACTTGCCGGACGTCGAGGTTGAGCCGCGCGAGCGCGTCGCGGTCGTAGACGATCTGGACCTCGGGGTTACCGGGCTGGATCGACGCCTTGACGTCGCGCAGGCCGGGGAGCTGCTCCAGGCGGGCGCGCACGGCCTCGGTCGCGGCGGCCAGCTCATCGAGGTCGTGGCCGCGGATCTCGATCTCGATCGGGGTCTTGAACGAGAACAGCGCCGGCCGGGTCACGTTGGTCTCGAGGTCCGGGATATTGCGGACCACCTCCCGCGCGATGGCCAGGGCCTCGCGCTCGGCCTCGACTGGCGAGGCGGCGACCTCGGGGCTGGGCTGGGCCTCGCTAGCTTCGCTCGCGCCTGGCTCGGCTTGTCCGGTTTCGCTCGACCCTTCGGACGTCGGCGCAGCTTGACCGCCAGCGTAGAGCGAGAGGGCGACCTTGGCGGTGTGCTCGCCTCGCTCGCCGGCCTCGTCGCTGTCACGCTCGCTGCCGATCGTGACCACCGACGAGCGCAAGTAGGGGACCTGCTCGCGCAGCGCCTGCTCGATCGGCTCGACCATCGCGTCGGTCTCGTCGAGCGGGGTGCCGACCGGGAACACCAGCTCGAGCGTGAACTCGGCCTGATGGACCTCGGGGATCAGCTCGGAGTCGAGCCGCATCGCGCCCATCACCGAGGCGACCAGCGAGGCGATCGCCAGCGCGAGGATCGTGATGGCGTGGCGGAGGCTCCAGCGGATCACCGCCCCGTAGATCCGCTCGAGCGCGCCGATGAACTTGTCGAAGCCCCACAAGATCGGCTTGAGCGGCCAGCTCAGCAGCCAGAACAGGCCCTTGCCAGCCGCGACCAACCCACCGAGCACGAGCCCGGTCAGCGTGGCGAGCAGCTTGCCGAGCAGCTCGAACACCAAGTGGAGGACGAAGCGCAGCAGGTAGTAGGGCAAGAGCAGGACCTGCCACCAGCGGAAGCCCCGGAAGGTCTGGCCCAGCTCGCGCAGCGAGCTCCACCTGCCCCAGCGCTGCTTGAAGCGGGTCCACGCGCTGGCCTGATCCTTGGCCTCACTGTCGAGCTCGCGCGAGACCAGCATCGGGATGAAGGTCAGCGCGACCGCCAGCGAGGCGAGCAGCGAGAACACCACGGTCAGGCCGAGGTCGCCGAACATCTGCCCGGCCACGCCCTCGAC
>CBFGLP010001109.1:0-7761 GCA_965649595.1 uncultured Myxococcales bacterium
GACGCCTGCGGGGGGCTAAAAAGGCCGTCCACCGTGGAAGCAGGGCCGGGGCCCTGCTGCCCACTCCACGGTGGACGCCCGTCCTCACCGGGACGAGTCAACTTGGGATCGGCGTCCCCGAGACGACTCGTGACTTGCGTGGACGGAGCGCCGCGGATCGGGTGGAGCTTTTTTTGAGTCACCACAGGGTGAACTGATCGTCAGTGGTAGCGACGTGGCACGCTCGCCGACGTGCCGACCCACGAGGCCTTCTACGCCGAGCTGCCCGCGTTCACGGACTTCGTCGAAGTCACCAACCCCACGCACTATCGCCCGGCGCCCGATGACTGGCTGGTCGTGGTCACCGACGTAATCGGCTCGACCAAGGCGATCGAGGCCGGCCGCTACAAGGACGTCAACTCGCTCGGGGTCGCGTCGATCGTCGCGCTGCGCAACGCCCTGCCCGACGTCGAGCTGCCCTTCGTGTTCGGCGGCGATGGGGCGACGATCCTGGTCCCGCAGTCGCGCGAGGCGGCCGTCGAGGCCACGCTGCGCGGCATCCGGCGCATGGCCCAGACCGCGTTCGCGATGGACATGCGGACCTCGGCGATCGCGGTCGGCGAGCTGCACCGCGACGGCCACGAGGTGCTGGTCGCTCGCTACCAAGCCAGCCCCGACGTGTTCTTGGCCATGTTCAGCGGCAACGGGCTGACCCAAGCCGAGCGGCGCATCAAGGATCCCGAGCGAGGGCCTCGCTACGCGATCGCCGAAGCCGGCCCGGTCGCAGCCGACTTCACCGGCTTCGAGTGTCGCTGGCAGCCGATCCCCAGCCGCCACGGCCAGGTAGCGAGCGTCCTGATTCAAGCCACGACCGAAGATCGCTCGCGCGCCGACGCCATCTACCGCGAGGTGTTGCGCGCGATCGAGGCGCTCCTGCAAGGCGACGGTCGACCGGTCGACTCGAGCACCCTCCACCTGCAAGGCCGCGACGGCAACTTCGACGCCGAGGCCAAGATCCGCTCGGGCAAGCCGAGCGGGCTCGGCTTCACGATGCGACGGCTAGCCGCCAAGACCTCCTCGATGATCGGCACGATCCTGATGCGCAAGGGCTGGACGGCGGGAGGCTTCCCGGGCGACGTCTATCTCGGTCAGGTGGTCGCCAACACCGACTTTCGCAAGTTCGACGACACCTTGCGGATGGTCGTCGACGTCGGACCCGAGAGCCTCGACGCGATCCGGTCACTGCTGGCCGAGCGTCACGCTCGTGGCGAGCTGGTGTTTGGTATCCACGTGTCTGGGGCCTCGCTGATGACTTGCGCGATCCAGGCTTACGAGGGCAAGCACGTCCACTTCGTCGACGGGGCCGACGGTGGCTACGCGCTCGCGGCCAAGCAGCTCAAGCAGCAGCTGAAGGGCTGAGCCCTCCCAGTCACCCCGCGCTTACTGTGCGGGGCTGAAGCGGACGCGATCGGTGGTGCCAGCCGCCTCCTGACCGGGCGCCGGAAGCATCGCCGTGCTGCTCCCGCTGTAGCGATAGGCCTTGATCTGGAGGTTCGGCGCAAAGGTCTGCGCGCCGAAGTAATTGTCCAGACCCTGCGCGCCAGCGTGCCAGCCGGTCCAGGTCGACACCCAGCTCGCTCCGTTCCACTCCCACACATAGGCGCCGTAGTAGCCGTCGCTGCGGCCCCCGGTGACCGCCAAGCGCCCGGAGTCGTACTGCCACAAGTGCAGATCTTTGCTCGGGTCGGCGGCGTCCAAGAATGTGCGCCCGTGATCCGGATCGTAAGTGTAGGTGAGCAGATCGTGGATGCAGATGTCGTAGTCGCGCAGCTCGTCGCGCGTGTTGACGTGGTTATGAACGCCCGTTTGGGCCCCCGGGCCGACGTCGAACCACGCTTGCGTGGTCATTGCCCAGTATTCGTCGATCGTCGAGCCCGCGTAAGTGTTGGCCCATAAGCCATCGTCCAGCGCGCCCTCGTAGCAGGCATCGACGGCGTCGAACAAGCCATCGGGCGCGGTCAGGTTGAAGACCGTGTGGCCGAACTCGTGCACGAATATGTCCTGATTGTAGTAAGGGTCGTCCTCCAAGTGCAGCAGGTTCTCCTCGCCGACGGCGGTGATCGGTCGACCGACCACGCCTCCGAAGCCGCGCTTGGGAGGGGCGGGGCAGTCGACGTCCTCTTCCTGGCACTCGGGCAGATCCAAGTTCTCCTCCGTGACGTCGAGCACCGCCACGTAGGCGTCGTGCTGGCGCAGCCGAATATGCAGGTCGACGCGCTCGCCGATCATCAGCTCGAAGCGATCGAGCGCCTCCCAGCGGGCGCTGCTGCTGACCATGCTCGACGAGATCACGTCGATGTCGCGCCAAGTCAGCATACGCGTGTAGAAGGCGTCGTAGACCTCGCCAGCGGGGTAGCTCGTGGCTGAATTGGTGTACGTGCAAAACCGCTTTGACCGCCGCGTGACGTCGTCGCTGCCGTCGACCTCGACCTCGAAGCAGTAGCTCCCGCCGGGATCGAGGTCGCTCGCGGTCGCCTGCCGCCAGCCGCCAGAGTTGTATCCGTCCTGCTGGATCAGCTGCCAACCTCCGCCGCCGATCGCGTCCGCGACGTACACTCGAGTCTGCTGCTCGCCGCTGCATTGATCGTGATAGTTGATGCTCAGCAGGGTCGAGCCGCGCGAGTAGATGGGATCGACGTCGAGCTCCGCCGCGCCGATCACCGGCGGATTGCAGGCGGCTTCGGCGAGCGAAGGAAACGCGACTCCAGCCGCTGCGAGCGAGACCGAGAGCATGACCTTGCGGGTGGTCGCCCGAGCGTGGAATCGATCGAGGAGTGAACTGTGGTGTCGTAGGTTCGTCATTTCGTCACGGGAGACGACCCCGGCCGCGAATCAATTCTCGAGCCCCAACGGCGCCGCCAGACCCTCACCCCGTGGCGAGGGCGGCGCGAGCATCGGTTCGAGTACGATGACCCATGCTCCTCGTCCTGGTGCTCTCGGACTCGCTGGGCGCCTCGCATGCAGCACATCCCGCTGCGAGGCCGCCGGGCTGGACGTCGAGCGCCCAATGTAGCGACTCACGTCCGCTTGCGCGCGCGCTGCTTGGCCGGGCGCTTCGGCTCGGGCCAGCTGAGCTTCAGCTCGATCCCGCGCTGCTCGAGCTGCGTCAGGACCTCGGTGTTCTTTGCACGGACCTGCTCGATCTCCGCCGGCTGCAGGCTCCACCACATCTCCACTGTCTCGAGGGCCGGCAGCTCGGTTAGCGGCGAAAGGTCGGTCACCTTCGATTGGCCGACGTGCAGCTTCTTCAGGCCAGGCATCCCTTTGAGCGGCGAGAGGCTCTTGACCCACGAAAGCTCGAGGTCTTCGAGCGCGGTCAGCTCGGCGATCGGTGCGAGCGGCGGGGGCTTGTCGCGAAAATCCAACGCGAGGCGGCGTAGCGTGCCCAGCGTGCTGATCGGCGCGAGGGTCTTCACGTCGAGCCGAGCGAGCTCGAGCAGCTCGAGCGCCACGCAGTGCTTGATTCCGTCGAGGCTGGTGATGTTGAAGTATTCGTCCTCGCCGTCCCACTCGGGGCACAGCGCCTCTTCGATGAACACGTCGTCGTCGGCGGTCTGCTGCGGCCAACAGAGCTCGTGCAGGCGGCCGAGCTGAGCGGTGGTGATGTCCCGCTCTGCGAGCGCCTCGGCCAGCTCGTAGTTGAACCTGGACTCCTCGAGGTCGTCGAGGTCCTCGTCGAAGTCGCCGTCATCGAAGTCGTCTTCGTCGAAGTCGCCGTCGTCCGAGTCGTGGTCGTCCGAGCCCCGCTTGCCGAGCAGCTTAGCGATCTCGAGCGGCGGTATGATCTTCTCGTGCACCAGCGAGGCGAGCATCGCCAGATGAAGGTTGGCGCAGCCGATCTGGGCGAGCTCCACCGAGATGCCCAAGGCCGCTCGCGCCTCGGGGTCGGTGTACTCGCCGAGCTTCGCCGCGGCTTCGCTGTGGAGGGTCCACCAGACCTTGCCAATGCCTGCAGCACACGCGCTGCAGCCCGGATGGCAGCGATCGCCACCGTGCCACAGGAAGCCGGCGTCCTTCAGCAGGTCCTTCTCGGCAAAGCTGCTCTCGGCCCAAAAGAGCTGACGACCCTTCGACTCGGTAACGTGGATCTTCATGGTCCGTAGTTCATGGTCCAGTCGAGGCCGGCCTTGCTGGAGTCGAGCTCTCTGGACTGCGCGGGTGATGTGACTTCAGAGCTGCGGTCGGTGTTTCGCACGCGGTGCTCGGTTGTCAGACGGTGAGCCGAGCTTGATACAACCCCCGGCATGTCTCGCACCATCATGATCTGCGGCCACGGCCCTGGAATTTCCGCTGCTGTCGCCCGCAAATTCGGCTCCGAAGGCTTTCAGGTCGCCCTCGTGGCCCGCAACGCCGAGCGCCTCTCGGCGAGCGCAAACGCCCTCGTCGAAGCAGGCATCCAAGCCAAGGCGTTCCCCTGCGATCTGTCCGACAGCGCAGCCGTGCAGCGGCTCGTCGCGGACGTCCGCGCGCAGCTCGGGCCGATCACCGTGCTGCACTGGAACGCCTACTCTGGCCTCGCTGGTGATCTGACCAGCTGCGATATCGCCGACCTGCGCACGGTCTTCGACGTCGGGGTGTTCAGCCTCGTCGGCGCCGTGCAGGCGGCTCTACCTGACCTCCGCACGCAAAAGGACGCCGCGGTGCTCGTGACCGGCGGCGGGTTTGCGTTCTATTCGGAGCAGGTCGATCGGATGATCGTCGAGTGGAACACGATGGGCGTCGCGGCCAGCAAGGCCGCGCAGCACAAGATCACCGGCCTGCTTCACCACAAGCTCGCGGGTGAGGGCATCTACGTCGGCGAGGTCGTGGTGCTCGGGCTGGTCAAGGGCACGGCCTTCGATCAGGGCAACGCGCCGCTCGAGCCCTCGGACATCGCCGACGAGTTCTGGCGGATCTATCAGGGCCGCAGCGAGGTCAGCGTCAACTTCCCCGGCTGAGCGGGTCCTCGCTCCGGCCAGTCGGCATTACCTGAAGCCGCGACCGCGAAAGCCTCGTGGCTCACGCTGGATCGGCAGGCCGGAGCGGACCGTCGCGTCGTGGAACGCGTCGGTGAAGAACGAGTAGGGGTACTGCGCGGGTGGCCTGCCAGCCGCTTCCAACTTGGCCGCGAGCGAGGCCGGCAGCTCGAAGTCCAGCGCCGCCAAGTTGTCGCGCAGCTGCGCCTCGGTCCGCGCACCAATCACGGTCGACACCACGCCTGGCCGGTTCGTCACCCAATTCAACGCGACCTGGGCGGGCGTCCGTCCGACCTCGGTCGCCACGGCCACGAGCGCATCCAACACCTGCTTGGTCTGGGCCGCCGACGCGTCGATCGTGGTGTCGGTGGTCCAGGTCTTCGTCACCCGACCATCACCCTCGAACTGGCCCTGCTCGTTCACCCGGTACTTGCCAGACAGCAAGCCGTTGGCCAGCGGGCTCCAAGCCGTGAGACCGACGCCGAGCTCCTGCGCTGCGTCGATGAATTCGTACTCGATCGTGCGCGCCAGCAGGCTGTAGTTCACCTGCACCACCGCGATCGGCTCCCAGCCGCGCCACTCGGCCAGCGTCTGCGCGCGCCCGAGGTACCACGCGGGCACGTTGCTCAAGCCGACGTAGCGGATCTTGCCCGAGCGCACGAGCGCGTCGAGCGTCGCCATCACCTCGTCGACCGGCGTGAACGTATCCCACAGGTGCACGTGGTAGAGGTCGATGACGTCGGTGCCGAGCCTTCGCAGCGACGCCTCCACCGCGCGCTGGAGCGTCAGGCGTGCGTTCCCGCCCTGGTGAACGTCGCCTGGGGCTCCGTAACCACACTTCGTGGCGAGCACCACGTCGTCGCGCCGACCGGACTTGCGCAGATACGCGCCTACGAGCTCCTCGCTCCGGCCGTTCTGGTAGCGGTCCGCGGTGTCGATCACGTTGCCGCCCGCGTCCAGGTAAGCGTCCATGATTCGATCGATCTCGTCGGGCGGCGATTGCCAGGCCGGATCCCAGCCATCGCCGAAGGTGCCCGCGCCCAGCGAGAGGGGCGAGATTCGCAGGCCCCGGCGACCGGCGAGCGTGTAGGTGCGAAGGCTGCTGGGCGGCCGCGTGGCCGCTGAATCGCTGTCGGTCTTGCCAAGGCTGCTCATGGGTTCTTCCTGGGACACCATGCTGCCCAGACGTGGCCCAATTTGGCAAGTGGTGAGGGATCGAGGTGCCAGTGCGGGACGTAACGTAACGGCGCGCACATTTTGGCGCGGCGGAGCAGATGTTATTAGGGGCTAAGCAAATATCATTGAGCAATGAATCATATTGATTGGAGTTGTCGATTGACCTCCATTCGTGCGCTCGTCCTGATCCGCGCAATGGAGGTTCGATCGGATAATCGTACGATGGAATCGAGCAAACTGACGCGCGCGCCGGCTTGGCTGGCGCGCGCGTCATGCTGAGCGTCAGCTGATCTTCTCTCCCGGCCGAGCCCGCTCGCCCAGCTCGAGCACGGTCACCGCGTCGTCGCTCGCCCCCGCGGCGAGGATCATTCCTTCGCTCATCCCGAACTTCATCTTGCGGGGCGCGAGGTTGGCGAACACGACCACGTGCTTGCCGATCAGCTCTTCGGGCGAGTAGCTCTTCGAGATGCCCGAGAAGACGTTGCGCTGGCCGAGCGGCCCGAGGTCGACGGTCAGGCGCAGCAGCTTGTCGGCCTTGGGCACCTTCTCGCAGGCGAGCACCTTTCCGACGCGCAGGTCGATCGGCTTGAACGCGTCGATCGAGACCTCGGCAGAGAGCGGCTCGACCTCGTAGGCCGGCGCGCTGGGCTCGGCCTTGGGCTGGCCGATCGCCTGGTCCGCGAGGATGTCCTCCTTGCTGGCCTCGACCAGCGCCTGAACCTTCTTGGCATCGAGGCGCTCGGCCAGGACCTCGTAGGGCGCGAGCTGGTGACCGGCGGGCAGCCACTCGCCCGCGTTGGTGAAGTCGAGCGGACGCTCGAGCTTCAGCATCCGCTCGACCTTGGCGGCCCAGTCCGGAAGGACTGGCTTGAAGATCGCGGCCACGACCTGCGAGACGTGCACGCCGAGCGTCACGATCGAGCGCGCGCGCTCGGGGTCGTCCTTGACCACCTTCCAAGGCTCGGACTTGGAGAAGTACTGATCTGCCGCCGTGGTCAGCTCGTTGGCGAGGCGGATCGCCTTGGCGCTATCGAACTCGAGGTAGAGCCCGGGCACCTCGGCGAGCTTGCTGCGAGCGTCGTCGAGCAGCGCCTGGCCCTCGGCGTCGACCGTGCCGAGCTGCCCGCCGAGCCGGTCGTTGAGGAACTTGATGCTGCGACTGGCCAGGTTGGCCGCGCCCTTGGCGAGATCCGCGTTGACCCGCTCGACGAAGTCGGCGAGCGCGAAGTCGAAGTCGTCCTGGTTGCCCGACATCCGCGCGGCCAAGTAGTAGCGCAGATAGCTGGGGTCAATGTGCTCACGAAAGGTCTTGGCCAGGATGAAGGTCCCGCGCGACTTGGACATCCGCGCGCTGTCGACCTGCAGCCAGCCGTGCACCTGCACGCGCGAGGGCACCGTGTAGCCGGCCGCGTTGAGCATCGCCGGCCAGAACAGGCAGTGGAAGTAGACGATGTCCTTGCCGATCACGTGGACGATCTCGACGTCGTCGCGCGAGGCCTTCCAGTAGTCTTCGACCCGCTTGCCGTTGAGCTGGCACCACTTGTCGGTCGCCGCGATGTAGCCGACCGGCGCGTCGAACCACACGTAGAAG
>CBFGLP010001110.1:0-7697 GCA_965649595.1 uncultured Myxococcales bacterium
CGATATTCGAACAGCGAGTCCGGCACCCGCCGAATCTGCATTGTCGGCCGCGCCCGCGGCTCGCGGCTCAATTGCAGCTTCGTCTGCTCGAGGTGATTCAAATATAGGTGAGCGTCGCCGAGCGTGTGCACGAGCTCGCCCGGCTCGAGCCCCACGACCTTGGCGATCATCATGGTCAAGAGCGCGTAGCTGGCGATGTTGAAGGGCACCCCCAAGAACACGTCGGCCGAGCGCTGGTAGAGCTGGCAGCTCAGCCGCCCGCGCCCGACCCAGAACTGGAACAGACAGTGGCAAGGCGCCAGCGCCATCGCGGGTAGCTCGGCGACGTTCCAGGCCGACACGACCAAGCGGCGCGAGTCCGGGTTGCGGCGCAGCTCGTCGATCAACCAGCTCATCTGATCGATCGCCGCCCCGTCGGCGGTCGGCCAGCTGCGCCACTGCCGACCGTAGACCGGGCCCAGCTCGCCCTGAGCGTTCGCCCACTCGTCCCAGATCGTCACGCCCTGCTCGCGCAGGTAGGCGACGTTGGTGTCGCCACGCAGGAACCACAGCAGCTCGTGGATGATCGAGCGCAGGTGCAGCTTCTTGGTCGTGACCAGCGGGAAGCCAGCGGCGAGATCGAAGCGGAGCTGGTGGCCGAACACGCTGAGGGTTCCAACCCCCGTGCGGTCGTGCTTCTCGACCCCCTCGTCGAGGATCCGCTGCATGAGCTGGTGGTACTGCTGCACGCCCGGAGCCTAACCCGGCGGCCGAGCCAATCTCGTACCCAAACACGCCTTCGGGTTAGAGATGACGCGTGAAGATCCGCTGCTGTTGCGGTCTTCACGGGCTTTGGTACCGGCCCTCACCGAAGCTTCGCGCGCTTCGCAGCTAGCGTCCGTGCACCCGTGGAAAGAATCACCCTGTTCGGTAAAGGAGGGATCGGCAAGTCGACGATCGCCTGCGGCATCACGGCCAGCTTGGCCGCCGCGGGTCGCAAGGTCCTGCACGTCGGCTGCGATCCCAAGCACGACTCCACCGCCGCGTTGCTCGGCGGCCAGATGATCGAGCCGGTCATCGATCGGATTGCGACGATCAAGGGCGTGCGGGTCGATGACATCGTCGTCCGCTCGCCGCTCGGCATCGACTGCGTCGAGGCCGGTGGCCCCGCCGCGGGCGTCGGCTGTGGCGGCCGCGGCATCACGCGGATGCTCGAGATCTTCGACGAGGCCGGCTTACTCGAGCCCGGCCGCTACGACATCGCCCTCTACGACGTGCTCGGCGACGTCGTGTGCGGCGGGTTCGCGGCGCCGCTGCGGCGGGGGATCGGCGAGAAGGTCGTGATCGTCACGTCCGAGGAGCTGATGGCCCTCTACGCCGCCAACAACATCGCGCGGGCCGTCGTGCACTACGCGAGCAACGGCATCGCCCTCGCCGGCTTGGTCGTCAACCTCAAGGACCAGCACGCCGACCGCAGCGTGGTCGAGCGCTTCGCCCAGCGGATCAACACGGGGATCCTCGCCTGGGTCGAGCGCGACCCGCTGATCCGCGAGGCCGAGTACAAGCGCACGACCGTGACCGAGATGGCCCCGCACTCGACGATCGCGCGGACCTTCCACGAGCTAGCCGAGCACCTCTACAAGCTGCGCCTCGACGGCACTCCCCTGCCCACGCCGATGGCCGAAGACGAGTTCTATGCGGCCGCCCGCACGCACTTTCGTGGCGGCGAGGTGCTGGCCAAGCCGACGCCCACATCAGCAGGCGCGACGCCCCAGCCCCGCCGCGACGACGCCGACATCGACAAGAAGTCGCTCGCGCGTGGCCCCTCGGTCGCGGCCGCCAAGGCCCGCAAGCGGGCCGAGGCCGAGCGCTTCGTCGCCGAGCTGCGAGCCGGCGCCCGCGCAGTTCGGCTCGGCCTAGTCGGCGCCGACGAGGCGCTGCGGCGCTTGCAGTCGGCGTTCCCCGAGCGCGCGCGCTCGCTGACCCGCGAGGAGCTGCTGGGATGAGCGAGCTGTTCCCCGAGCTAAAGAAGGTCGTTCTGGGCGCCGACGGCCAGCTCGACGACGACTCGGGCTGGTCTGCCGCCACCCGCCAGCTCTTCGCCGAGCTGGCTGGCGACCGGGCCATCAGCCAAGAGGTCGAGGAGAGCGAGTCCGTCTACCACGAGTACCGTGCCCGGCTCAGCGGCCCTGGCCTCGCCGCGGGCCTCGACGCCACCCGGCGCTTCGAGCAGGCGCTCGGCCTCGTCGGGATGCTGCGCTCGCTCAAGCGGACCGAGAGCGGCCAGATCGACTTCGTCGCCGAGCTGCCCGACAGCGCGCTCGCGGCTGGCAACCTCGTCCCGCTCGGCGTGCGGGCGTGGCGGACCGGCAAGAGCTTCGGCGTCAGTTACCGCGACGATCTGCACCCGCAGCTCGCCAAGGCCCTGCTGCGCTTCCTCGCCCGCTACGACGGCGTGCCCTTCGAGCGGATCCTCGCCCAGGTCGTGCCCGACGCCGGCGACGAGCACATGCTCGCGGCCGACTACCCCGAGTCGGTCTTCTACGCGTTCGCGACCAGCTCGGGTTGGCGGCGCTTCTTCGAGGGCACCGAGCTGTACCGCGGGGCCTGCAGCGGTCACAAAGGTCGGGTAGCGATCGTCGATCACACCGACCTCGAGTGCGTGTTCAACCAGGTCACCTTCGAGGAGAACCTGCCGAGCTTCTTCAACGTGCCCTTGGTCGAGCAAGACCAAGACGACGCGCCGCTCGACGCCCCGGCGTTCTCGCACTCGGAGGAGTCACTGCACCTGCTGACCGACATTCAGGATCGCGACGTCATCACCGGCGCCGACACCCTGCTCGATCGAGCGCTCCAGAGCCTCGCCGACCACCCCAACCCGCCCGATCTCGTGATCGTGCAGAGCGGCTGCTTGCCGGAGGTCACCGGCGACGATCTCGAGGCCTCGGTCGCGCGCACCCGCGGCAAGCTGCGCCTCCCGGTCGTCGTCGTCGGCAACCCGCACGACATCGTCGGCAAGTCGCTCGGCGAGCTGGTCGAGCAGCAGACCATCTCCCCGCAGCGCGAGCTCGACGACGACTCGGTCGTGTTCGTCGGCCTGCCCTCGTTCCACGGTCGCAGGATGCTCGGCGAGCTGCTCGAGCGAGCTGGCATCCGCGTGGCTGGGGTCGTGCTGCCCGAGCTCGAGCACGACATGGTCGAGCGGCTCGCTCGGGTCCCGCTCTTCGTGCTCCACCCCTGGGCCAAGTACGAGGTCACCGGCGAGCGCCTGGCCGCGCGCTATCGGCCGGCTCGTGCGATCCGACCGGGCGTGCCCTTCGGCGTGCGCGCGACCCAGCGCTGGCTGCTGGCGATCGCCGACGCGCTCGGCCGCCGCGACGCCATGCGCGACGTCATCGAGCAGGAGTGGTCCGAGCTCGCCTCGCGCTGGTCGGCAATGCGTCAGCGCGCCCGCGGCTATCGGCTCGGCTTCGTCGTCGACCAACCGAGCTGGCGGACCGCCCTCGACGCCCGCCGCAGCTTCGGCGTGCCGATGCTCGAGATGCTCAGCGAGATGGGCTTCGGCGTCGACGTGCTCGCGTTCGCCGGCACCTCGCCGATCCGCGAGCAGCGCTTCGATGACGTGCGTGTGCGGGGCTATCGCGACTGCGACGAGCTGGCCGCCCTGCTCGCCACCGACGAGGTCGTCGCCTGGTACAGCGAGATCCACTACGACCGTCGGCTCACCCGCAGCCGCAAGAACCCCTTCTCGCTCCGGCAGTTCCGCATCGGCATGCGCGGCGCCGTCGAGTCACTCGAGGAGCTCTTGCATCTCGCCGAGCTGCCCTTCTATCGCCGCTACGGCGAGCTGCTCGGGACCGCGTTCCCCGAGCTCGCCGATCGCCACGCCGGAGCCGAGCGATGACCTTCGACAGCGCCACCAGCCACACCACCGAGCAAGCGCTGGACATCCATCCGCACGAGCGCTTCAGCCTGCCCTACCGGTTCCCTTACCACCTCGGCCTGTACTTGGCCGTCAACGCGATCCCCGGCTGCTTCGCGCTGATCGACGGCCCTGACTGCCTCTACCGCAAGGCCGAGTGGGTGCACGGCAAGCACGACCTCTGCTCGACCCTGCTCGACGCAGGTGGCCGCCACCGGATCGTCCCGACCATGATGCACTCGGGCGAGGTCATCCAGTCGAAGGGCGAGGCGATGGTCAAGCGCATGCGCCGGATCGGCCAGCTCGCCGAGGCCGAGCTGATCCTGCTCAACACCATGCCGCACGTGCAGATCATCGGCACGCAGTACGACAAGCTGATCTCCGAGGTCGAGCACGAGGTTCGCCAGCCGATCTACGAGGTGCCCAGCCGCGCGCTCGAGGGCGACTGGCTCGGCGGCTACTCCGAGGTGCTCTCGACGATCGCCCTACACATGCCCTTGGTCGGCGAGCCGGAGCCGGGAAAGGTCGCGCTGCTCGGCCACCTGATGGACCGAAACGAGGCCGATGGGCGCGCCAACGTGGCCGAGCTCGAGCGGCTAGTCGCCGCGCTCGGGCTCGAGCCGGTCTCGACCTGGCTGAGCGGGCGACCCTTTTCCCACTTGCAGCAAGCCGCTCGCGCCGAGCTGCTCGTCGCGCTGCCGCATGGGGTCGAGGCCGCGCGGGTGCTGGCCAAGCGGACCGGGGCGCGCGTGCTCGAGGTCGGTCAGCCGTTTGGATTGCCCGCGACGCTCTCGCTGCTGCGCGCGCTCGCCCGCGCGAGCGAGCGCGAGCGCGAGGCAGAGGCGTTCATTCGCTCCGAGCTGCGCGTGCTGCTGCCTGGGTTCGAGTGGTTGATCCCGACCAGCCTGCTCGGGCGCAAGCTGGTGTTCTCCGGCGACCCGACCTTGTTCGACGGTCTGCTCACCGGCGTGCGCGAGCTGGGCATGGACGTCGTGCACCTCAGCGCGCCCGCACGGCGGCCGGCCTACGGCGTATCGCTCGATCCGAGCGTGCACGACCGCTTGCCGCCGGTGCTCTTCTCACCGCCGCGCGCGACGATTCTGCGCCAGCTCGACGAGCTCGAGGGGCGCTACGACCTGACCATCTCGAATTGCCAGCTCATCTCCGACGAAAACGATCAGCACGGCGCGGTGCTGATGCACTTTGGGTTCCCGAACTTCTTTCGCCACGCGCTGTTCGAGAGCCCCTATTTGGGGTTGCGGGGGTGGGCGTGGTTCGTGCAGGAGATTGCGAACACGCTGGCTCGCGGGGTCAGGCGTGGGGCTAGGCGGGACGAGCCCTAGGCCAGCTCAGAACTGCAACTGCAGCCCGCCAGGCCCGGGCCCGAGGCGTGCACCGTAGCGCCGCTCCGCGTGCGAGCGAACCATCAGCCCCACGCCTGCAAAACCCATCGCGAGCCCCCCAATCTGAAAGATGCCCGAGAACACCATGCCGAGGGTGCCCAACGCGACAGCGTCGCTCGGATCGTTGTCCATGTCGAGGTTCGCGAAGCCGATGAAAGGACCGACGACCGGGATCATCAGCGATCGCCCGACCGCGGGCATGCCGGTGTCGTACGCGATCGCACCGCCGAGCACGGTGAACAGATAGGCCGCCCCGAACATCGAGAAGCCGCCGATCGCCAGCCCCTTGCCTTTCATGCGAGGACGGGGCGCGGCGACCGGTGGCGGCGCAGGCTCGACCGGCTGTGGGTAGACGACCGGCGCCGGCACGTGCTGGGGCTGTGCGACCGGAGCTGACTCGGGCTGGCCCGCGAAGGGATCGTAGAGCGGACGCCCGGCGCTCGGCTGCGCGACCGGGGCCGGCTGCGGCTGCACGCTCGGCTGCGGCTGCACGGCAGGATCGGGCTGCGGCGCGACGGCGGGCGCAGGCTGGACCGACGCAGGCGAGGCCTCGGGCGGAGCTGCGAATGCCACCGCAGGGAGACTCAGGCTCAGGGCGAGCGTGAGGCTCAGCGACGCGCGACCGAAGCCGACCAACCACGACGATGCAGCGGAGCGCTCCATGGTGCCGCCCTCGACTCTATCAGGTCGACCGGCCGACTCGGCCCCCTTCGACGAGCTCCGCTTCACCCCATGAAGGGCGATCGCGCGCCAGTCAGTCGCGGCTGCGCGGCACCAGCCGGATCCGCAGGTGATCCGGCCGCATCGTGAAGTCGAAGCGCTCCCCGACCGGCGTGCCGGTGTCCACCCACTGCACGTCGAAGTGCCGCACGACCATCGCGGCGACCATGCTGCACTCGAGCAGCGCGAGCGCACGCCCAGGGCAGATCCGCGGCCCGGAGCCGAACGGCATCGCCGCTCGGGCGTCGTGCTGCGCTGGCCGTCCCGCTTGGCCGTCCAACCACCGCTCCGGCACGAACGCTTGCGGATTCGAGAAATGCTCTTCGGTATTGGCCGCGGCGCGCGTCAGCGTGACGATCAGGGTCCCGGCCGGAACCGCGATGTCACCGATCACCGTATCCGCGAGCGGCTCGTAGAACATCAAGGGCGCGGCGCCCTTGAGCCGCAGGGTCTCCTTGACGACCGCGCTGGCGTATTCGAGCGCGTGCACGTCCTCGGCGCTGCGCGGGAGCTCGGCGTCGCCGAGCTGGGCGTCGACCTCCTCGCGCAGCTTTCGGGCGACCTCGGGGTGCGTGGCGAGGAAGTAGAGCATCCACGCCATCGTCAGCGCGGTGGTGTCCTCACCGGCGAGCAGCAGGGTCAGGACGTTGCCGTAGATCTCCTGATCGGTCAGGCGCGCGCGCGGATCGTCGGCGTCGTGAGCCACGAGCATCGCCTCGAGCAGGTTGCGGGGCGACTCGGCGCGGGCCGGCTCGCGCTCGAGCGTGGCTCGAGCCTCGCGGATGATCCCGAACACTACCTTCTCGATCTCGGCGCGGGCCCGCTCCATCGCACGGTCGCTAGGCAGCTTGACGTAGCGCCAATACGGAAACGGCATCCGCAGGCGACGATTGAGCGTGCCGAAGTACAAGGCCAGGCGCTGCTGCAGCTCGCCCTCGCCCTGCTCGATCGTGTTCATGTCCTGCCCGAACGCGACCGAGGTCGTGACGTCGACCGTGTAGCGCATCAGCTCGGCGACCGCATCGAGCGGCTCGCCGCGCTTGGCCGCCGCTCGCCAGTGACGCAGCAGCCTGTCGGTGATCCGGGCGACGGTGTCGTGAAACGAGCGGACGTGCGTCGCATTGAACGCGGCCATGACCAGCTTGCGCTGCCGGGTCCACCGCTCGCCCTCGGCCGAGAACACGCCCTTGGCTCCGAGCTCCTCGATGTACTCGCGGACGTTGGTCGAGCGGCGAAACCCATTCGGGCGCTCGCGCAGCAGCTTGAGGATCGCGTCTGCGTTGGCGACCGCGAGCACCGGCTTGTTGATGATGCGGAACACGAAGTACTCGCCGTGCTCGCGCGCCCAGTCCTCGAGCACCAGGTGCAGGCGCTCGGCCTCGAGCGCGAGCAGGCTGCCGAGCACCGGCAGCCCGCGCGGACCAGACAAAGACGAGAGCTCGCGCAGCACGAGTTTGTTCATGCGCGATAGGCTGGCGAACTTTGTTCTGGGGGTCAATGGAGGCTAATGGAGCCAGGCGCCCGGCCTCGACGAACAGCTCACCGCTGGTGTGCGATGGTTGCCGTGTGGGCTACTCGGGGATGACCCCATGACCGTCGCACGAACCAGCCTCATCACGCTCTGTCTCGCCCTCGCGGCGTGCAAGCCCCTCAGCCCGGACGGGCTGACGAAG
>CBFGLP010001111.1:0-3032 GCA_965649595.1 uncultured Myxococcales bacterium
CCCTGATCGCCCTGATCGCTCTGATCGCTCTGATCGCTCTGATCGCTCTGATCGCTCTGATCGCTCTCATCGCTCTCATCATCGTCGGCTTCGTCCGCCGAGCCGCCGATGCAGGTATTGTAGAAGCACACCAGACCCGCCAAGCACTGGCCTTGCAAGCACTCGCATCCTTCGGATCCCGCGGGGCAGTCGGGTTCGCCACCGTTGCAAGCGCCGAGCGTGGCACCGACGAGAACGGCAGGGAGCAACCAGGGGAGTTTCGCGAGGATGGAAGTAGAGCTCGTGGACATGGTTCGTTCGGTGAAATCGCATTAAAATTGGAGGAGATCATTCGGAGACTTCGGGCCCGGTGGGCTGACGAAGACGGTTCGACCTCACGAATGCTCGATCTGCTCCGTCACTCGACGCTACCCAGAGGCGCGTTGTCGAGGGCGCCCGCGTAGACGAGCTTGCCCTGCGGATCGATCACGAACATGTGCGGCGTGTTGGTGGCTCCGTAGGCGTGGCCGACGGTGCCGCTCTCGTCGAGCAGAATCGGATGCTCGAGGTTCCACTCCGTCTTCGCTTCGCGGTTGCGCTCGGCTCCGGTGCCTTGCTTGCCCGGTGCGCCCGAATTGATCGCCAGCCACACGACGCCCTTGGCGGTCTGGTCCTTGGCCATGGTCTTCAAGGGACCCTCGCCGTGGGCGTGCTTGACGAAGGGGCAGTCGGGGTTGAACCACTCGAGCACGACGGTCTTGCCCGCGAGCTCGGCGAGCGTGATGGTCTTGCCGTCGAGATCGGGGAGCGAGAAGGCAGGGGCGGGCTCGCCGATCTTGGCGGTCGCGGGCGAGCCGGCGTCGGCGTACTTGACCGAGCAACCCCACGCCTTGGTCTCGGGAGCGGCGATCGCTTGGCCGGCGAGGGTGGCCGCGAGCGCGTCGGCGAAGTGGGCGACGTGGCCCTCGGGGATCGCCGGCTTGCTCGCGTCGGGAGACTCGGTCGGCTTGTTCGTGTTCGTCTCTGCCTTGGGCTCGGGCTTGGCTTTGGCGTCGGGCTTGGTCTCGGGCGGCTTGGAGTCACACGCGAGCGCGGGCGCGAGCAGCAAGGTGGCGAGGACGATGGTTCGGCGTGGGCTCAGCATGGTGATGATCTCAGGGAGCCGGCCAGGGCAGCGCGAGCTCGAAGTAGCGGGTGCGATCGCCTTCGGTCCAGGCCAGCACACCCTGCGGACCGGACGGGCCGCCGGAGCCCTGCACGGGAGCCGGGAGCTCGACGCCGCCGGTACGCCAGCGCAGGCGGATCTGCTGGGTGTCGGGCTGGAGCGTGTGGTCGAGGAAGAAGAGCGCGGGGTCGGTCGCGTAGGGGAAGAAGTCGATCGGCGCGCTCGCGGATGCACCAGCGAGCTTGGCGGTGAGCGTGAGCGTCGAGCCTTCGCGTTGCCAGGTTGGCTCGAGCAGCCGCTCGCCGATCGGCCGGGGTAGACGATCGAGCATCGCTCGCAAGCTCGGATCGTCCGCGGCTTCGCCCGCTGCGAGCGTGGCCTCGCTGCGGCCCGGCACGCAGCTCTCCTTGCACGCGAGCCAGCGGCTCTCGATCGTCAGCGCGCTCGCGGGTGATTTCAGCGGCACGAAGAGCACGACCTCGTTGTCCCAGCCGAAGCTGACCTGCCCGCCCTCGGCGACGAAGCGCTCCGGGGCAGGGAAGAGCACCTCGCCAGGCTCGACTCCCTCGGTTTTGACGCTGAGCCGGGTTGGCAAGCCGGTCTCGCCGGGGTTGCGCCAGTAGATGTGCCAGTGCGGATCGATGCGATGCCGAACCGCGATGAGCTCCGCGACGTCGCGCAGGCCGAGCTCGTCGAGCACCGGTCGAGCAATCGCCTCGGGGACCCGAGCGGCCTCGAGGCCGACTCGTACCGAGGGCTCGCGCGCGGGCTCGGGACCGGCCTCGGGTTTGGGGCGCTCTGCCTGCTCGGTCGTGGTGCTCTCGCGTGGCGTGCAGGCTATTACGATCGCCAAGAGCACGCCGAGTCCCACGAGCGCTCGCACGGCGCTACCATAACCTCGGGTGGGTCGGCTCGCCACTTCGCGTGCTCGATCCCCATCACTGCTCGGAGACACTTCGGTACGCTATGCGCAACTTAGCCTCATTCCCCGTCCTGATTGCTGCATCCCTCTTGCTCGGTTGTAGTGGCTCGGATCCCGATCCCGACGACGAGGCCGGCGAGGCCGACACCGACACATCCTCGGATTCGGGTGATTCGGACTCGACCGAGGGCGACGAGACCGGGGTCGACGCGAGCCCGCTCTGCATCGACTTTTGCGCCCAGCAAGCCGACTGCAGCGGCTTCGCGGCGCCCAACTGCCTCGAGATGTGCGAGAAGAGCCGCGATAACCTCAGTGAAGCCGGCGCAGACTGCCAGGCTGCTGCGGACGCCGCGTTCTCGTGCATGACCGACGCGGCCTGCGATGGCTGGGACGCGGCGGCGTTGCCCGATGGCAGCTGCTTTCAAGCCGTGTGGACCGATCAGCTATCGGTCTGCACTGCTCCGGCCTACTTCCCCGGCTGGGACGCCTGCGCGGCAAACTGCCACCACGCAATGATCGAGTGCGAGGTCGACGTCCCCTACGTCTCGACCTACACCTCGTTCTCCGACTGCTTCTACGAGTGCAAGCTCAACCGCGGCTTGGATGTCGAGTTCGGCTGCATCGAGACGGCCTTGCCGGGCATGGCCTGCGAGCTCGAGCTCGAGTGCGAGGTGCTCGAGGCGTTCCTCAACGACTCGCCGGACGCCGCACCGATGTGCGACGAGCTCTACGAGACCCACGCGAGCACCTGCGGCGGGTAAGCGCTCGACCGCCCGGGCTCACGTCAGCAGCAAGACCACGCCCGCGAACGCGAGCACTGCTCCGAGCACCGAGGCGGCGCTCAACGACTCGCCGCGCCACCACGAGACTGGCAGCATCAGGATCGGGGTCGTCGCCATCAGCGCGGCAGCGACCCCGGTCGGGGCCAGCTGCACGGCGACCAACGAGAGGCCTACGCCCAAGAAT
>CBFGLP010001112.1:0-9724 GCA_965649595.1 uncultured Myxococcales bacterium
GAGAGCGGGACCTCGACCTCGTCGGCCGAGAGGAACAGGATGTCCGTCTTGCCGCACGAGATCGTCGTGCCCGGCTCGATGTAGGCCTCGCGGATGCGCAGACCGTTGACCGACGTGCCGTTGGTGCTGTCGAGGTCGCGCAGCAAGATCCCCTTCTTGTCGCCGAGGGTGATCTGCAGGTGCGTGCCGCTGACCGAGGTGTCGGTGACGACCAGATCGTTGACCGCGCTGCGGCCCACGGTGATGCGCGGGCGAGCGACCTGGATCTGGGCGCCGCGGTCGGGCCCGGCCGTGACCCGAAGCATCACGCGACGCAGCTGGGTGTGACCGTAGGGAGACGAGAAGAAGGTCGTCGTCATCCCGGGATCGAGGTCATCGTCGATCTGCGGGATCCCGGTCCCGAGGGGCTCTTTGCTGGAACTGGACACGGCTTGGGCTCGTCTCGCCGCCTCGCGAACACTCGGATGAACTGGCCCTGTGAGTCTGACCGAGGGGACTCCGGTCCCCCGGAACCTCAGCTCGTGGGGCTGAGTCAGTCGGGCTGAGTCAGTCGGGCTGACTCAGTCAGTTGAGCATGTCCTCCGGGCTTCGAACCACGCGCAGATGAGGGGTCCCGCGTGGCTTGGCGCGCCCGACTTTGCCCGAGTTTGGCCGCTGGCGCCAGGGCTGGACGAAGAGCACCGCGACCAGACCGGCCAGCGCCGGGGGCAGCAAGACCGGCCACACAGCGGCGAACGCTGACCCGCCGACCAGGGCGCCGAGCAAGGGCTGGCCCAGGACCACCAGGCCTGCGATCCCGGCCACGAGCACCGGGGAGATCTCGCGCCCACCCATGCGCAAGCGCTCGCGCGCGAACACGAAACCAAACGCGACCACGGCGGCCATGTCGATCGGGCTAGGACCGGCGAGCGTCGCAGCGCGCACCGTCGGGATCAGCAAGCCGAGCGCAGCCGTGCCCGCGAGACCGACCAGGCCCGCGACGAGCACCATCACCAGATATCGGGTCGTCCCCCAGAACCCCTCGAGCCGGCTGCCGATCGTCCACTGGATCAGCAGGGTCCAGAGCAAGCCGAGGAGCCCGAGCCCTTCGGGGTAACGAAACAGGGCTGTCAGCGGCGCCCACCAAGTTCTTCCCGCGAGCAGCTCGGCGACCTCGAGCGAGAGCCGATCCGCGACGGGCCGATCACCGAGCAGCAGCGTGACGACGAAGGTCAGTGCGAAGAGGGCGAAGGCGCCGCGGCGGAACCTGGGCAGCACGGGCGGACTATAGCCCGAGACCCGCTTCGCATGGGCTGGCAGTTTGGTTGGCTCCCGAACTCAACCGAACTGGACCGAGATCTCGCCCGCGCGTGCCTGGCTGACATAAGATGCGACCTGCTCGAGCGGCGGGCGAGCGACGCTGATCACCGGCGAGGTGAGCACGTCGGTCGTCGAGCCCCAGAACTGGATCCGCTGACCGATCCACGCGGCGCTCTCGGGTACGCTCGGCAAGCGCAGCGCCCGCAAACGGAGCGCGGCGTGATCGACAAGCCACGCTCCCGTGCTGCGATCCCGTACGCCGACACACTCATCGTCGCGCAGGTGATACTCGGTGTGGCACGTGAAGAAGACTCGATGGCGACGTCGGTCCGCGGACATGTGGCTAACCTGCCCAGTCGATCCGCGTTCGGGCAAGAAACGCGCGAATTGTGCTCGTCAGCCCAACCGGGGCTGATGCGTGCTCACCAGCCCAATGGGGGCGTCGGCATTCGCGGGAGGATCGCACTGATCTTGCGACCACGAATCGATGATTCTCGAATCACGATAGGGTAATGTACACAACCGGCCCGGAAGGCTCCAAGAACCCGCTTCCCCCCTACTTGGATTTCGTGTCGGAGATTCGCTCCACAATATGACCCTACCCGAGCGCCAATCCAGCACACTGAGGCGCATGGGACCAGGGGAACGTGGGGCAAAGCGGGCGGTTTTGCGCCACTGGCGCTGGGCCGACGGCCGACTTTGAGCCCGCCTGGAGAATGGCGGCAATTTCCCTCTCGCTCGGCAAAGTGCTCACATTTGTCTTTCATGACACACGCGTACGACCTAGAATCTCCAGCAGCTTGGCCGCACCCGGTGAAACCTCGCGAGCGACGCCCGCGCGTACCTCGGTACGCGACGAGCTGGGGCGCGTGCTCGCGGAGTCATCGAGCACCGACGAGTTCGTACACGGGCTGATGGGCTTCTTGGTCGAGCTCTCGCGCGAGCAATCGAGCCACCCAGTGCTCGCGGCGCTGGGTCAGGAGCTCGGTCGTGCGTCGACGGCATCGTTCGCGGCGATGGCAATGCACGACGTGCGGTCGATCCTGCAGAGCGTGACGATGAGCCTCGAGCTCGCGCCGGTGTTGCTCGAGCGCAGCGGCTTGCTTCGTCAAAGTGGAGGCCAGCGCGGCGGTCCTGGACCCGATCCCGAGCGAATCGGCTTGTTCATCGAGGCGCTCGAGGACGCCCAGCTCGGCGCTCGAATGGCCACCGATCTCGCCCGCGAGACGCTCGCTCTACATCGCGAGACGGGCGCCCAGAGCACGCGGATCAACGCGGTGATCGAGGTCGCAGCCCGGCTCGGTCAACGCCTGGTGCCGATCGAGCTCGCGCTCGAGACGGCCGACTCGCTGGAGGTTCGGGTCGATCGAGCCCCGCTCTTCCGCGTGCTGGTCAACCTGATCCGCAACGCCGCGCACGCGATCTCCGAGCTCGAGGAGCCGGACGACGCGCGCATCATCATCACCAGCTGGGCATCGGACGAGCTGGTGTTCGTACAGGTGGCGGACGAAGGTCCGGGTATCCCTCCGGGAGCCCGCGAGCAGATCTTCGACCTGTTCTTCACCACGCACGCCGAAGGAACCGGCATCGGCCTGTATCTGTGCAAGACGTTGGTCGCGAGCTGGGGTGGACGGATCTACGTCGACTCGCCTGAAGGTGGAGGCGCCCGCTTCACGTTCAGCGTTCCCCGGCGAATGGGCGAGTCGGTGCCCGCCGGACACCGAGATGGCGAGTCCGCGCCGATGCGGCGCTGAGCAGCCGACGCGAGAAGCTCGATGGCGAGTCCGCGTATCCATGAGCCGACGGACCTCGGGAGGCTATCGGCAGTCGATCCGCTCGTGCTCGAGCCGGGCATGATCGTGTGGGATCGCTTTTGCGTGGTCGGCAAGGTCCGCCACGCGACCCCGCTTTGGAGCGTGCCGGTCACCGATCTCGCCCGCGAGTTCGGCCGAGCGCCGCATCACCGCGTCGTGCTCGAGTACCTGCCGGTGATCGAGCGGCAGCGCGAGCGGGTGCGGCGGGCCGTCGCCGCCGACGAGCAGGTCCAGCCGCGCGTGCGGGCGACCGTCGATCTCAGCGAAGGCATGGTGCTGATCCACGAGCCGGTCGAAGGCGAGCACCTCGGCGCGCAGCTGCCCGCGCGCGAGGCTCGAGTGCTCGCGTTGGCGCTCTCGGGGCTGCTCGTGCGTCTGCACGAGGCCAAGGTCCGCGGCGTCGCCCTGCGCGTCGCCGACCTCCGCCAGAGCGAGGGCCAATTCCGGCTCAAGGGCTTCGATCACCTCTATGGCGGCGGTGCGGGCGAGCAGGATGTCGACGCCTTGCTCATGCTCCTGCGTCGGGTCGCGGCCCCGCACCTCGCCGAGCTGCTCGATCCACCGCCGCGCTCGTCGACCGAGCTGTGGGGTCGGGCGCGGGCGCTGAGCCAGACAATCGACATCACCGCCGTCACGCCGCTCTCGCAGAACCCTCCCTTCGTCGGCCGCGAGAAGCCACGCCGGACGCTCGAGCAGGCGTTCGCCGACGCCCAGATCGCCCGCAGCTCGGTCACGCTGGTGGTCGGAGGTCAGGGCGTCGGCAAGTCGCGGATGCTCGAGGAGTTCGCCAGCTGGCTGCGCGTCGAGGATCGGGCGCTGGTCCTGCACGGTGAGTACTTGCGCGGGTGTGGTGAGAGCCGCGGCGGCTTGATGGGCGCGCTCGGTCGGCTCCCGGTCGCGCTGGCCAAGTGCCCCGTCGAGGTGGCCGAGCGGGTCCGCGAGCGGTTGGCCCGGCGGACTGGATCGCTGGCGGGAGTGCTCGCCAGCTACGCGCCCGCGCTGGCCGAGCTGCTCGGTGAGCCACCCCAGCCACCCGCGCTCGAGTTCGAGGAGGGCTTTGCTCGCCACGCGGTCGCGATCGCCGACGGCATCCGCAGCATTGGCTCGCAGGAGCGGCCGCTCGTGCTGCTGCTCGACAACCTGCAGCTGGCCGACCGAGGCTCGGTCGCGGTGCTGCGGCGGCTCCTGCTCGAGGATCGCAACCACCACACGATGATCGTCGCCGGGCTGTGCGGGCAGATCCCGCCTGGCCTCGTCGACGCGCCCGAAGAGAGCCACTGGAACCCGCAGCGGGATCCGCAGCTGCTGCTGCGTCGGATCGTGCTCGAGCCGCTCGGGGTCGCCGAGCTCGAGCGGCTGATCGTCGCCGGGTTACCGGGGCCGGTCGCGCGCCCGCATGAGCTGGCCGAGGTCCTGCACACCTCGAGCCGCGGCAACCCGCTGGTCGCGTGGGCGACCTTGCAGTCGTGGATCGAAGGCGGCGTGCTCGTTCGAGGCGAGAGCGATCCGTGGGCGCTGCGCCGACGCAAGGTCGCCGCGACCAGCCCCGATCAGGTGTTCGCCGAGCGGGTCGACCACGCCAGCCTCGACGAGCGCTGGCTCGGCTTGCTCGCCGCGATCGCGGGCGGTCACGTCGACGAGGCATGGTTCCAGCGCGTGTCGAGCTGGGACCCCCGGCGGGTCGCCTCGGCGGTGGCCGGGCTCGAGCGGCGCGGGCTGATGGGCAAGGCCGGTGAGGCCAGCCTCCGGTTCCCGCACGAGCTGGTCCGCGAGCTGCTGATCGAGCGCAGCTCGGCCGGTGACATCCGACGCGCGCACGCGGCCGTGGCCAACTGGTTGGCCTCGCTCGGTCCGCGGGTCAGCGCGGCTCGGCTCGCGTATCACACCGATCGCGCGCTCGGGCAGGAGTCGAAGAACGATCCGCGGCTGGTCGAGATGCACCTCGCGGCCGGCCGCGAGATGCTCGGCGTCTACGATCTCGAGCGCTCCAACTGGCACTTCACCCGGGCGTTGATCGAGCGCGGTGATCCGAGCGGGCGCTTGGCCGCGATCGAGGGAGCGGCCGACGTCGCGTTGCTCGGCGACAAGGTCGAAGAGGCCGCGCAGCTCTACGCCGAGGCGGTCGTCCAAGCAGAGTCGCCGTTGATCGCCGGGCGGATCGCGGCCAAGGCCGTGCACGGGCTGTTCCGCAAGGCCGCCGCGGGCGAGGCCGCGACGATCGGTCGGCTCGCGCTGGCTCGCGCCGATCGACCGCTGCCCTCGGGCGGCATGCAGGCCAACTTCGCGCGACTCGGTGCCCGGCTAGCGCTGGTCCACCAAGCCAAGCCGAGCCGCCACGACGAGCCGCTGCGCGAGCAGCTGTGCTGGCTCTACGCTCGGCTCGCCCAGGTCCTGACCTTGCCCGATCCCGAGGGCGCCGAGCTGTGCCTGTTGCGGGCGCGTCGGCTCGCGCGGGGGCTCGAGAGCCCGGCCGCCGCCAACGTGCTCGCCCTGCACGCGGCACAGCTCGCCATGCAAGGCGACATCGTCGGCGGCAAGATCATGATGCGCCAAGCCACCGATCTGTCCGAGCGGGTCCGCAGCGACTGGGCGCAGGGCATGGTTCGGCACCTGCGAGGCATGCAGATCGAGCTGCCGGTCGGCGACTACAACCAAGGCCTGCAGTCGCTCGACGAGGCGGTCAGCCACTTTCGCCGCACGGGCGACCTCTCGGTCGCGCTCTCGAGCCTGTTCTTCAAGGTCGTCTACGGTCGCGATCGTGAGCCGCTGCCGACCTTGCATGGTTGGCTCGACGAGGCCGCCGCGTTGACCGAGGCGCAGGGCGACTCGGTCGTCGATCTCGCGATCGAGTCGCTGCGCCTGTACCTGCGAGCTCGAGCTGGCGCTCGCGGGGTCGTCGAGTCGGCCGCGAGCTTGTCGGCACGGGCCTGCGCGCGCCAGCTGGTCTCGTTCGAGGGCTACCTGCCGCACGCCTACCTCGCGCTCGCGCTGCTCGAGGTCGGGGAGCCGGCGCGAGCCCGCGAGCAGATCGAGCTGGCGCTCGCCCGCACGAGCGAGCGCTCGCCGATGCCCGAGTTCGCGTTCGATCTGTGGGTCGCGCTCGCGCTGGTCCTGGTCCGCACCCGCGTGTCTCGGGCCGATCGTCGCCAGCTCGCCCGAGCGCTGAGCAAGCTCGACCGAGCCGGACGGGTCTCGCCACGCCTCGCCGCGCTGGCCCAGCTCGTGCGCCTGCGTCAGGCGATGGCCAGTGGCGCCCGCGACAAGGCCCGCCAGCTCGCCGCGGCCTTGATCGCCAGCCAGTCCGAGCACGGTCAGCTCCACCTCACGCTCGAGGCCCACCGCACGCTCGGCGAGCTCATGCGAGGTGGTGAGGTGTTGGCCGCGCGCGAGCACTTGCGGCTCGCGCAAGAGCTGGCCGAGCGGCTCGGCATCGAGCAGGCCCGCGACCGCGAGCGCGAGCGCGAGAACCAAGCCGACGATCCCGAGTCCTCGCGCGGTGACACGCCGCGGCCCCGCAAGCGCGAGGCCAGCAGCCGGCGGCACAGCAACGCCTACCTGCGCGCGCTGGCCCGCAACGAGCTGGTCGACGCCTCGGCCGTGCTCGAAGGCTCGCGCGCCGTGCTGCTCGAGACGCTCGGCAATGTGCCCTGGCTGTACCTGCGCGCGCAGCCGGAGCTGCGCCTCTACGGCGAGCTGATCGAGCTGCAGTCGCTGCTCGTGCACCTTGCCTTGTGCGCCCGCGACAGCGTCGACGAGCCGCAGCAGCTGCGAGCCGTCGGCACGCTCGAGGAGCTCGACGAGCGCCGCGCCAGCGAGATCCCCGGTGGCAGTCCCGGCACCTGGGGTCGCATCGCCGTCACCGTCGTGGGCGGCAACCCGATCAACGCTGGTGTGACCGGTGGCGTGAGCGCTTGTCGGCAAGTCGCCACGCGCCTCGGCGGCTTCCTGCAGGTCACGCACGAGGACGGAGCGCTCACCCTCTCGGTCTATCTCCCGCCCGAGCGCCGACGCTCGCGGACCAAGCCCGTGCCGCAGCCAGCCGACGGCGAGGTCGCACAGGTGCTCGTGCTGCACCCCGAGCCGCTGATCCGCGAGACCTTGTCGGGCGCCATCTCGCGGCTCGGTCACAGCTGCGAGGCCGTCGATCCGGCGGGGATGGATCTGACCCAGCTCCCGCCGGTCAAGGTGATCTTCGCCGATGGCGAGACCTTGCAGACCTCCGGCCAGCTGCTCAAGCGCGTGCCGATGGTCGTGGCGATCTCGAGTCGCGGTGCGGTGGCCGTGAGCGGCTTTCCCCTGCTGCGGGTGCCCTTCGCCCTCGGCGAGCTGCGGCGGATCCTCGAGGGGGCGAGCGGCTCGCCTACGCCCTAAACAGGCTCAGAAAGCCAGAAATCGGGCGATCCAGATCGCCAAGCAATAAAAGGGCGTGCCCGCGAGCAGCAGCGCCCGACGAGCGCGGGCGAGGTCTTGCTTGCCGCCTCCGACGATCACCGCCGCGATGCTCACCACCCACGACACCGCCGCGGCCACGACCGCGTACACGAAGATCTTCAAGATCAGCGGCTTGAGCAGCGGCAAGAACATCGCCAGCGCAGCCACGACCGTCAGCGCGACCGGGACGAAGCTGACCCACAACGCGATCCGCGAGGTCCAACCCGGGCCGGCCGGCTCTTCGCCTTCGACCTCTGGCTTCGCCCGACGCAGGAACGAGAGCACCCACGCGCCGATGAACACGAGGCTGCACCCGAGCGCGAGCGCGACGCCTCCGAGCACGATGATCTGCTGGATTCGCCGCAGCCACTCCCGGATCGTGTCGAGGTCGGGCAGCTGACCTGCCGCGATCGCCGTCAGCATGGCGAAGAGGGGCAGCGTCACACGAGCGGGGAGTCGGGCGAACATCGCGCTCATCGGGAGACCTCTCAGCCGTGGGCGGCTGGTTCGGATGGTAGCACCGACCCCGCGCGCTCTGAGGCGGTTTCGAGCCGTTCGCGGGGTCTTGCAAGGGGAGGGGGAGTCGAGTACAACCTGCGACCCCGCGCGCGTAGCTCAGCTGGATAGAGCGTTGGCCTCCGGAGCCAAAGGTCGCAGGTTCGAATCCTGCCGCGCGCGCTAGCTCGGTTCGAGCGCCGAGCACCCGAGGGAGCCCTTGACGAGGCTCCCTTTTTCGTGCGCTGTGGCGGAGCGTTCCGCTCGCCGACGTCGGGCGGGGATGCTCGATCGCACCGTCGAGCGTGCTGCGAGCCAACCGTACAATCGAATGCGAAAGATAATGGCGTGCGGATCAAAGCTCGGCGAGATCTGGACCAGAACCCTTGACCGCGCCCCAAACCGCAACGACGACTACGCGATCAGCCCACTCGACGTAATACACGTGATTCCTCGTCGAGCGCATCAACACGCGTCGCACCGTCGCCTCAGGGGGGTAACGCTTGCCCGCACCGGGGCGGCTCCGATCATTTTGAGTGTGAGCGCCAGCTCCTCTTCGAACAAGTTAGGCGCCTTGTCGCGATTTGCTCGCCACCAAGCATCCATCTCCAGAATCTGGAGGTCCGCCTGGGACATCGTGAAAACGGGCTTGCTCACCGGCGTCGGGAGTGAAGGCGCGCGAGGATTTCCGCCGCTGGTGCGACTTTGCCGTTCGCAGCCTCATGGAGGCTGGTCGAGATCGCCGCCTCCAATGCTTGCCGTTGTCGCTCATCGAGCTCGTCGCCCTCGTCGTCGATCACGAGATCGAGCACCGTGCCCTCGGGGAGCTGGGTCTCCTCGTCGACGAGTAGACGACCGTTTCGGACTGTGGCGCGAACACCCACAGTCCCAGGCTAACGAAGCGGAGACCACTCTGCAACGGCGCTGGCGACGAACGCCCCCGGGCTCGGCGCGGTGCTCCTCGTGGTGCTCCTACTAGCCCGCACGGATGTCCACTCCGAGGCGCTGCGGAGCGTCACGATCGGCGAGCTACTGGTCCCGACACGTGAGCGGAGGTCCGCTCGCCGACGTGAACCGGCACGCGTGCGGGGTGCCGAGCCGCAGATCGACCTGGTTCGTCTGCGGCGCGCCTTCAACCTGTTGGCGAGCGCTTCGATGCGATCCTGCTCGAGCGGCGGGGACTCGATGACGCTCTACTCGAAGTGAAGCGGCACGAGAGGTTGGACGAAGCCGATGCTCTCGGGCTCAGGCATTCGCACACGATCACCTGCGGCGCGACAGCCTTTGGGCTGGTCGTGTACGTGTGTGCACTCGCTCAGAGCCTTGGTTGACCGTAGACCGGGCTGAACGGCATCGTGCGAAAGCGAGGAACGTCACAAGGCCGACAGGCCGGCTCTACTCGGCCAACCCCACGACCAGCTACGCACAACTCAACGAGCGCCCGCCTTTGGCCGTGAGGGTTAACGAGGCTGATCTGACATCGTCGAAGGTGATTAGGTGTTACAACCAAGGACAACTCTCTTGTATGATGGCACAAATGAGCCCACGACAAGTCGGACTACTCATCATCGCTCTGGCCGCGTGCAACAACCCTGCGAACAGCGACGACGAGGTGGTGAGCGATACATCTGATTTTGGTAACACAGACTCGGGCGATGACGTCACCACGACAGATGATGGGGACG
>CBFGLP010001113.1:0-1547 GCA_965649595.1 uncultured Myxococcales bacterium
CGCGCACCACAGCCAGCGTCACCGCCGACGAGCTGCGGGATGATCGTGTCCCCGAACCCGAGCGCCGCGCCGATCGGCATCCCGGGACCTGCGTGGAGATCCGGCATCCCGACCGCTGCCCGACAATCAGGCAGCTTGGCAACGCGAGCGAGCTGCTCGAGCGCGTCGCCTTCGATCCACACCGAGTCGAGCGCCAGCAGACGCGCATGCTCAGGCAGCGGATCGACGCGACGAAGCGCCGAGGAGCCATCGAGCTGATTTTCCGAAACGCAGAGGTCGGCCTGTGCCGACGTGGAGCCCAAAGTGCCCATGATGCCCCCGCTCTGAGCACGTCCCGGACCATCTCCAACATCATGATCTTACTGAGAAAATAGATTCATGATGCGCATCGCACCACCTTGGAATGATTATCTACGCACCACCTTCGGTGCACCACGCACCACCCCATGCGCACCCTCCTGACTTGGTCCGATCGCCCCGCCGCTCGCCCGCCCTCGCACCACGGACCGCGACCGACCAGCGATCGCGGCCCGCTCCTGCGCCTGCTCGAGCAAGCCGACACCCACTATCACACGCTGCGCCTGCTCTGCACCCCGCACAACCGCGAGGCCACCGAGCAGCACCTCGACGAGCTGCGCCGCTTCGTCCCGCGCATCGATCTCGTCACCCTCGCGATCACCGATCCCTCCGACTACGCCCAGCTGTTCGCCGCGCTCCCGCCTGCGCTCGATCGAATCGAATTCGTCGGCCCCTCCGGGCCGAAGGGCGAGTGCGACGTCCTGCTCTCCGCCGGCACCCCGCAGATGCAGACGCTCTGGGTGATCCTCGTCGAGGCCGGCCTGCTCCCCGCGCGCATGCTGCAGGTCATCCCCGCCGCGTTCGTCCCCGATCCGCACCCGCACCCGATCCGCGAGGTCCGGCTCGACATCGAGGGCTTTCCGGAGATCCGATCCATGCGCGAAGAGCTGGTCCGTCTGCGCGCTGAGAGCCGGGTCCGTCGCAGCCGGCGGATCGGCAACAGCGAGCCGATGCGCCAGCTCGAGCGCCGCCTCGCCCGGGTCGCTCGCACGCGCGTACCCGTGCTGATCACGGGGGAGACCGGCACCGGCAAGGAGCTGATCGCCCGCGCCCTGCACGACGCGAGCGAGCGCAGCGATGGCCCCTTCGTGGCCGAGAACTGCGGCTCGTTCAGCGAGGGCGTGCTGGCCAGCGAGCTCTTTGGTCATGAGCGCGGCGCGTTCTCTGGCGCCAGCGCCCGTCACCGCGGCCTGTTCGAGCAAGCCCACGGCGGCACGCTCTTCCTCGACGAGATCGCCGAGACCTCGCCTCGCGTGCAGGTGATGCTGCTTCGCGTCCTACAAGAAGGTCGCCTGCGCCGAGTCGGCGGTGAGCAGGAGATCGAGGTCGATGTTCGAGTCGTCGCGGCGACCCACCGCGATCTCCAAGCGATGGTCCGTGCAGGCGACTTCCGCGAGGACCTCTACTATCGCCTGTGCGGCGCGACGCTCGAGCTCCCGCCCTTGCGCGAGCGCGGTCGTGATCTCGAG
>CBFGLP010001114.1:0-1534 GCA_965649595.1 uncultured Myxococcales bacterium
GCGTTGTTGACCAGGATGTCGAGGCCACCGAGCTCGTCCACGACGCGCTTGATCCCGGCCTCGACGGCATCGGCGTCGGCGACATCGAAGCCGATCGGGATCGCCTTGCCACCGGCTTCGCCAATCGCCTGGCACAGCTCCGCGGCCGCTTGCTCTTGCTTGGCGTAGTTGACCGCGACCAACGCTCCGCGCGAAGCCAGCAGCCGCGCGATGGCGCGACCAATGCCGCGCGAGGCTCCGGTGACCAGAGCGACGCGTCCGTCGAGGGACCAAGATGGCGGCAGGCCCGTCATCACAGGGCCCGACGTTTAGCGCAGCTCAGGCGCGTTGTCATCAGCCGCCGCGGCGTTCGACCAGTCATGATGTGTCCGCGCTTGCTCGTGCGAAGCTCGATGCCGAGGGTCTTCGATCGTGTGGCTCGAGGTTCCAACATCAGCTCGGCAGCGCGTCGAGGTCGTCAGGCTCACCGAGCGAGAACAAGGTCAGCTCGCGAGCGATGCGGCGGACGAGGCCCCTGAGCACCTTGCCATGCCCGACCTCGATCGCTCGCGTACAGCCAATGCGCACTGCTGTTCGCACGGATTCCTCCCATCGCACTCGACTCGTGACTTGAGCCACGAGCAGCGCTTTGACCCGATCTCGATCGTCGTTGGGCTCCGCCTCGACGTTGCTGATCACCGGAGCTTGCATCGCGTGCAGCTCGACCTGCTCGAGCGCGGCGGCCAATCGATCCGCGGCTGGCTGCATGAGCCCGCAGTGGAAAGGCGCGCTGACCTTGAGCGGGATGGCGCGGCCGCCCTCGGCGTCGTGGGCCGCATCCATCAGTCGCTCGACCGCTGCGGCGTGACCGGCCACGACGATCTGGCGGCTACCGTTGATGTTGGCCGGGCTGACCTGCTCGGTGTCGCTGCTGACCGTCGTGCACAGCGCCTCGACCTGTTCGGGATCGAGGCCCATGATCGCCGCCATCGCACCGACGCCTTCGGGCACCGCGTCCTGCATGGCCTGCCCGCGCAGCCGGACCAAGCGGACCGCGTCGGCGAACTCGAGGCAGCCGACCGAGACCAGCGCCGAGAACTCACCGAGGCTGTGGCCGAGCGCGACGCTCGGCCGGATGCCCGAGCGCGCCTCGAGCACGCGCAGCGCAGCGATCGAGCAGGTGAGGATCGCCGGCTGAGTGTTGGCGGTCAGCTGCAGATCGGCCTCGGGACCATCGAAGCAGAGCGTCGACAACGAGAAGCCCAGCGCGTCGTCGGCCTGCTCGAACACGCGACGGGCTTCCTCGAACTGATCGAACAGGGCCTTCCCCATGCCGATCGCCTGGCTGCCCTGACCGGGGAACATGAACGCGGTGGTCATCGTGTTGCTCGTCGCTCTGGACTCGTCGGCCTGGACTACTCGCCCACATTAGGGCTTCGTCGGCCCGTCCGGGCCGATGGGCTTGGCTCGCGCCGCCTCGGACAGGGGTGCATGGTCGGCGATCGCCCGGTGCAGCGCTGGGGTCAACCCGCGCTCGGCTGATCGCTGGGCCAGC
>CBFGLP010001115.1:0-8478 GCA_965649595.1 uncultured Myxococcales bacterium
CGAACAGGGCCCGAATTCCAGTCACGGGCGCCACCCCCCTGGAGAACCAGCCGCGGAGCCCGATCACGGATCGAATTCCCCGACAACCAGCCGCGGAGCTCGAACACGGATCGAAATCCCCCAGGCAACCAGCCGCGGAGCCCGATCACGGATCGAATTCCCCGACAACCAGCCGCGGAGCCCGATTACGGACAAAGTGCCCCCGACACCCAGCCGAGCAGATCGATCAAGGACGAAATGCCGCAACCGCAGACTGCCCCTCATCCACTACCTGCGGCCGATGCGAGCTAGCAATCGCAATCACCTCGTCAGCGAGCGCCGGCGCCGTGCCGAGATCGAGCAGCGTCCCCCGCATGTGCCAGAGCACGATATCGAACTGCTCGTTTCCGATCCCAAAATTCCGATGCACATGCCGAAGGCTCTTTCCATCCCAAGGATGGGGACCGCCAAACACGTGGGCGAGGAATCGACGCTGCTTGCGAAGCTGCGCGGCAATGTCGGTCCGCACGAAATATGTACTGACCCGCGGGTCGGCGAGCAGGCGCGAATAGAAGCGGTCGACGGCAATATCGAGGAAGGCGTAACCACCAAGACGGTTGAACAAGCTATCGCTGACGGCAGGCTGTTGCACTGCACCATAACGCCACAGCCGTGTTAGAAAATCAAGGCAATCCGCGGAGCTTTACTTTCCGCGAATCACGCTCGAGACAATCATCGCCAGGTGCTTACGTAATCGATCACCAGGACACTGGATTGGCTCCGCTCTCACTCGGAGGGCGGCTCGGGAGCGGGGCTTTGCGTCGGGCCAGAGTGGATGAACTGCACGCGACGATCTTTCGCGCGACCGGCCTCGTCGGTGCCCTGCGCCTCGAGGGCGCCCTTACCGACGACGCGCAGCTGATCCTTGGGCACACCCATGTTGACGAGGAAGCTCTGCACCGAGGTGCCGCGGCGGTCGGTCAGCAGAATGTTGTACTCCTCGCCGCCGACGTTGTCGGCGTGAGCCTCGAGCACCAGCTCGCCGCCTTGCTTCAACAGATCGATGAAGCAATTGGCAGCGCCCTTGAGCAGCTCTTGATTGTCGGGGGTCAGCTTGTCGGAGTCGAACGCGAAATACACGGCCCGCAGGCCACAGACGGCCTCGGCATTCTCGCTGTCGAGCGGCTTGTAGACACACTCGCCGCCATCGCAGACCTCGTCGACCGGACAATCGTCGTCGGTCTGGCAGGGCAGCGGCTTGCAGCGGCCGCTGTCTTTGTTGCACACGCCGCTCTCGCACTGGCTGTCGTCGGTGCAGAACTGGCAGGTGCCGTCGAGGCAGATCTGGCCAGGCTCGCAATCGATGACGCTCTCACACGGAGCGCCGTCGGCCAGCATCTCGCAGCGGAACTCGACGCAGACCAAGTCGGCGCCCTGCGGACCCTTGCCCTTGCACTCCTCGTCGGTCTCGCACTGGTGGCAGAGGTTGTCGACGCAGCGCTCGCCGGCCTGGCAGTGCTTGTCCTTGCGGCAAGCGGGGTAGGGGTCCTTCTTGCAAGCGACGAGGCCGAGCAGGGCGCCAACGAGGACGATGGGGAGCGTCGCGGAGATCGAGCGCATGGCGGGCGCGGTGTAGCGCGAGCCAACGCGGGTCGACAGCGGAGCAGGGCCTAACGAGGGTGCAGCGCAGCGTGGTCGTGCGAACAATTCCGCGTCGTTCGCGACCGGCGACCTCGCTCGTGGACAACGACGCCGAGGCTCAGCGATCGCAGGGTAGCTCGGGCAGCAACGAGGGCTCTGGCAGATCACGAGCAGGCTCGGGCGGCGGCTCGGGTAGCTCGCTCGCTAGCTCGACGAAAGGCGCGAGGTACGAACGTGCCTTCGTCGGCCCGCCAAGGCCGAGGGGCTCCGGCGTCGACCAGGGGAGCCTCGGAGGCTCGATCGGTTCACGAGGGCCCAGATCGGCTACCGAGGACGACGACCACGGCAGCGCGGGGATCGGCCGGGCGCGTGTGCCGGGCAACGCGGGCTCGGGCTCGCGTTGCCGCGTGCCTTCGTCCTGCTCGTCCTGCTCGCTGCGAGCGTAGATCGAGACCGAGCGGGCGTAGATCGGCAGGTCGGTCTCGGGCTCTTCTTCGCTCGCCGACCGCTCGGGGCTCGCCGACCGCTCGGGCTCATCGGCAGGCTCGTCGCTGTCCGCAGGCTCGGGGATCGCTCCGATCACCACCTCGTCGCTCGCTCGCCCGCGGCGTCGCCCGGGCAGCGCGGGCTCGCTCGACTCGCTCGACTCGCTCGCCATGGTGGGGCGCCGGTCAACCCGCCGGCGCTGGCCAGTGAGCTCGGGCTCGGTGCCCGGCTCCGGCGGCAAGGTCGACGCCGGCACGCTGGCCTCGGCCTCGATGAAGGTCGGAGCCTCGACGTACTCGCCGAGCATCCGGTCCCGCACCTCCCCGAGCGCCTCCCCGACGGCGCTGCGGGTGCCCTCGAGCAATTGCTCGGCCTCGGGCGTCTCGCTGATCCTGTCGATGTGCTCGGCCAGCGTCTTGTCGCCGAGGTCCACGGCGAAGCTGAACCATACGAGCCCGGCCAGGACGGTCAGGCTGATCAGCGTGCGCAAGGGCCGGAACACGTCCGCGAATTCTCGCGCGCATGCGCACCCGAGCCCAATTTTCGGCGAACCCGAGGACTTCATGTTCCCTCGCAGGCGTCGAGCACTCAGCCACGCACGGCCGCCTCGCGGCCGCGAGGTCGCTGCGCGACCCCGGTGGGCTGGTTCGTCGTCCGCAACCGCTCGCTGGGGCCCCCAGAGGGGGGGCCTTTCATGGTAAAGGCGCGCCCATGCTCGAAGGCCCCCGGAGCCTCTGCGTGCTCGGATGCGGAACCATGGGCGAAGCGATCGTCGGCGGGTTGCTGCGCGCCGGCTGGCTGCCCGCCCAGAACGTGATCGTGACCGCACGGCGCGACGCGGTCGCGCAGCGGCTGGGTGAGGCGCTCGGCGTCGCGGCAACCACCGACAACCTCGCGGCGGCGCGCGAGGCCGAGGTCGTGCTGGTCTGCCTCAAGCCGCAGCGCTACGCCGAGGTGCTCGACAACCAAGCGATGCGGGCAGCCCTGCGCGGCAAGCTGGTGATCAGCATCGCGGCCGGGGTCACGCTCGAGAAGCTCGCCGGCTGGTTGCCCGAGACGGCGCTGATCCGGGCGATGCCCAACACGCCCTGCTTGATCGGCGAGGGCATGACGGTTGTCTGTCGGCTCGATGCGGCTCAGGCCAAGCCGGAGAACCGGGCCAACGACGAGGCGCTCGCGCTCGCTCGGCGGATCTTCGAGTCGGTCGGGCGCTGCATGGAGCTCGAGCCCAAGCTGATGGACGCGGTGACTGCCCTCAACGGCAGCGGACCGGCGTTCGTCTACGTGATGCTCGAGGCGATGGCCGACGGCGGCGTCATGATGGGGCTGCCGCGCGACGTCGCAGTGACGATCGCGGCCCAGGTGTTCCAGGGCGCAGCGGCGATGGTGCTCGACACCAAGCTGCACCCGGCCGCGCTCAAGGATCAGGTGACCACGCCCGCCGGCTGTACGATCGCGGGTATCCTGACCATGGAGGACGGCCGCATTCGATCCGTGCTGGCGCGGACGATCCAAGAGGCGGCCAAGGTCGCGTCCGGGCTCGGGTAGTCGCGTCCGCATCGAGAACCTCGGCGGTGGCCTCGGGTATGATGCGCGGGTGCTGCTCGCTCGCGCCTGCCTCGGAGGCCTGCTGCTCGCGCCTCCGGGCGCAGGGGCGGGCGAGGTGGGCGAGGGCGAGCAGCAACCCGAAGCGCCAGTCGTGGAGAGCGAGCCCGAGCAGCCGAGCGCGCGCACGCATGGGCTCGTGCGCGTGCGGGTCGGTGTGCGAGGGCGTCGCGATCCGGTCGCGCGCGCGCGAGTGCTGGCGATCGACGGACCAAACACCCAGCCGAGCACCGACACGACCGAGGCACGCGAGACCGACGACGCCGGTCGACTGGAGCTGTGGCTGCTGCCGGGTCGCCACGAGCTGGTCGTGATCGCCGAGGGCTTCGAGCGGCTCGAGCTCGACGTCGAGCTCGACGCCGGCGAGCAGCAAGACATCGAGCTGCGGCTCGACGAAGCGGTCGGGGGCAGCAGCTACCGAACGGTCGTGACCACCGAGCGCTCGGTCGCGGTCTCGAGCACGCGCTTGCGCGAGGAAGAGATCCACGAGCTGCCGGGCTCGGGTGGAGATCCCTTCGCGGTGGTCCGATCGCTCCCGGGCGCCTCGCAGGTGGCGGGCTTTCTCCCTTACGTGGTCGTGCGAGGGGCCGCGCCCGGCAACACCGGCTATTACCTCGACGGCATTCGAGTCCCGCTGCTCTTCCACGTCGCCGCGGGGCCCTCGGTGATCCACCCCTACTTCATCGACGAGGTCGACTTCTATCCGAGCGGCGTGCCGGTCCGGCTCGGTCGCTTCGCCAGCGGGATCATCGAGGGCCGCACGCGGCCAGCCGAGCGCGATCGGGTGCGCGGCGAGGTCGATCTGCGCCTGACCGACACGGGGGCGCTGCTCGAGATCCCGTTCGATCGCCCCCGCGATCGCGCGTGCGAGGCCGATGCAGACCCCGAGCTTCGGCCAGGAAAAGCACGAGCGAAGTGTCGTGGGCCGGGCCGCGGCGCCCTGACGCTCGCCGGTCGTTACAGCTACACCGGGCTGGTCCTCTCGGCGATCCCGGCGCTCAACGTCAAGCTTCGCTACTGGGACTATCAAGCTCGGCTCGATCACGATCTCGGGCCGCGAGCTCGCTACACGGCGCTGGTGTTCGGCAGCTACGACGAGCTCGGCCAGCGCCAGGCGATCACCGACGAGGTGCAAGAGGATGGCACGATCATCCGGCGGGTCGACAATGACCCGGATCCCTTCGTCCGGCTCGAGTTCCACCGCATCAACCAGCACGTGCGCCAGCGCTTCGGGCTCGGCCGCGAGCTCGGGCCCGGGCAGATCGACTATCGCGTCGGCCTCGGCCTCGATCGCAGCGGCGTCTCGGCGCTGCGGGTCGACGAGTGGCGGGTCTCGCCACGGATCGACGTCCGCCTGCCGGTCAGCCCGACGCTCGAGCTCGGGCTTGGCTGGGATCAGGACATTCAGATCTTCCGACTCCCACGCGGGCTGGACCCGAGCACCATCGGCACGTCGCCCGAGCAGCTCGGCCTGCTGTTGAGCGAGCGGCTGGTCTCGGTCACCGGGCTCTACCTCGATCTCGCCTGGAAGAAGGGCGTCGTCGAGGTCCGCCCCGGCGTGCGTGCGGATCTGTGGCTGCAGGTCGGCACCAGCCCCTACCTGCCACAGGCGCGCAGCACCAGCGCGGCGTTCGGGGTCGATCCGCGCCTGCTCGTGCGCGAGCGCGTGGCCGAGCGCTGGGCGCTGCGGCAGAGCCTCGGCGTGTACCACCAGCCGCCCGATTCACCGCTCCCGATCCCCGGCCTCGAGAGCTTCGGGTTGGAGCGCGGGCTCCAGCGCAACGTGCAAGCCACGTTCGGCTGGGAGTGGACGATCGCCGACATCGCGACGCTGACTCAGGACGTCTACCTCGGTCGGCTGTCGAACATGCAGGACTACGAGCTGAGCGAGGGGTTTTCGGGCCAGAGCAACGCCAACTCGACCGTCGAGCTCGACGACTTCCTGGTTCAGGTCTCCGGCTGGAGCTACGGGCTCGAGACCATGCTGCGCCTGCTCCCGGGCGGGCGCGCGTGGGGGTGGCTGGCGTACACCCTGTCCCGCTCGACCCGCGAGTTCCCGCTCGGCGGCTCGGCCCCGGCGAGCTGGGATCAGCGACACATCCTCAACTTGGTGCTCGGCTGGAACGTCTCGCCCAAGTGGCGGCTCGGCGGTCGGCTGCACTTCAACTCCGGTCGGCCCTACACCACGCAGCGACGCGACGAGAACGGCGAGCTCGAGAGCTTCATCGAGGCCGCCCGCGACCATCGCAACGACGCACGGCTGCCGCCCTTCCTCCAGCTCGATGCTCGGGTCGAGCGGATCTTCATCCTCCGCGACTTTCGTCTCCACCTCTACCTCGACCTGACCAACGCCACGCTCGCACGCGAGGTGCTGCGCTGCGACTCGGCGGTCGCCGGCGAGGACGACACGGTCCAGGTCGTCGACGGCTGCGTGAACCCGCAGGCGCTCCGCTACGTGCTGCCCTCGCTGGGGCTTCGCGCGACCTTCTGATCTGGTTTCGGCTCTGGGCTCGGCTCGCTCGAGCTGGCTTCGGGCACGACGATCTCGATCGCGCCGGGCAGCACCTCGATCGGCGCGAAGGGATCGATGACCGGCTCGCCATCACCGCGCACGACGATCGGTCCTTGGACGCGGATCCGCAGCGGCCCCTTGGCCTTGAGCATGCTGATCGGCGGCGCCGCCTTGATCTGCCCGCGCAGGCCGTGCCACATCGTGCTCACCCATTCATGGATGGCCTCGGCATGGATCGCACAGACCTCGATCTCGCCGTCGTCGGGCTGGATCGTCGGCCCAAAGCGCAGATCACCGCTGCCGGTCGCGCCGACGTTGGTCAGCACCAAGGAGCTCGCGCGCAGCCACTCGATGCGACCATCGATCTCCAGCTCGAACACGCGCGAGCGCGGGCGTGCAAACGCGGACAGCGCCTGCCAAACATAGGCGAGCCGCCGGACCGCCCGCTTGGTCGCCGCCGTGGTGCCCGCCGAGACCTCGGCGTAGCTGCCATAGGCGACCCGACAGGCGAAGTGCTGTTCGGCGATTCGGATCAAATCGATCGCGCGAGTGCGTGCGGGCTGATCGAGCAGCGCCACACCCTCGGACAGATCGCTTGGCACCGCTAATTCGCGGGCGAGCAAATTGACGGTACCCAAAGGCAAGATCCCCAAGATAGGTCGCTGCTCGTGGTTGCCGGGCAAAGAAGCGATTGCATCGATCACGGCGCCGACCGTGCCATCACCGCCTGCGGCGATTATCAGATCGGGGTCATGGCGTCGGATCAGCGCCGTGATCGTCGGGACCAAGGCTTCCTCGCCAGTGGTCCGATAGAAGGTCAGGCGGCGGCCTGGCCGTCGACCGAGCGTCTCGTCGAGGCGCGCGACCACCTCGTCGGCATCGCAGCGCCCAGCGACCGGATTAATGATCGCGAGGACGCGGGCGAGCAACGGTCGGCCCAGCTCGGGCTCGAGCGCCGACTCGCGGACTCCATGGACCGACTCGAACGACCTCGGTGAGGAGTGCGACGCGCGGACGAGGTGATCGTGCATGATCGACTCGACGTGTTGGTGTGCTCGACCGAGTCGAGCAATCGCAAGCGTTCCACGGTCAGGGAGCCGTCGCGCTGCCCCTACGGACGAGGTGAGCGATCAGCGAAACCACAAACAGAACGACGAACGCCCAGAACAGGATTTGCGCGATGAAAGCGGCGCCCGTGGCAATCCCGCCGAAGCCAAATACGGCGGCGATGACCGCGATGATGAAGAACACGATGGCGAAGTACAGCATCGGAGTTTCCTTTCCGAGACGGGACACATGACGGTCCCATCGAGTCGTCGGGGTGCTTCGCAAGACCCGGGCCAACCACAGCCCCGTGGCTCCGTGGGCGAGCGGATCTGCGACTAGCGAGCGCCAGCAAGGCAACGCCAGAGTGATGCAACCTGCCCGCTCGTCGTGCTCACCCGCGCCGCCGAGCTGTCCTCGGATCAACTGACAGTCGGCTCGCACCAAGACGCTGCCACTCGAGCAACGCGAGGCACCAGAGCGAGCGCTGGCGATGTTGCTCGAAGCATGGATTCTCGTGTCGCGCGAGCCCGTACGTGTCGCCTCGTCACGCACGGTCCCGCCATCTGCTGGAGGTGCTCGACTGGCCGAAAATTTCCGGGCCTCGCGCGCACATGCTAGGGCGGCCGAGGAGCTCCGATGGCTGACTCTCGAGACCCGCACACCCGCGCCAGCGAGGCCATGGAGCCGACCGCGTCCGTTGCGGCGATCGAGCTCGTCGACGTCAGCAAGACCTACGGCCGTCCCGGTCGTCAAAGGCCGGCGCTCGATCGTGTCAGCTTCCGGATCGAGCCAGGCGAGTTCGCCTTGCTGATGGGCCCGTCGGGCGCCGGCAAGAGCACGCTGCTCAAGCTGATCCTCGCGATGGAGCAGCCAGAGCGGGGCTCGATCCGCGTGGCCGGTCGTGACGTGCATCGGCTGACCCGGGCCTCGATCCCCTACCTGCGCCGCAACCTCGGCGTGGTGTTCCAAGACTTCAAGCTGCTGCCCGAGGCGACGGCGCTCGAGAACGTCCGCTTGGCCTTGCAGGTGCTCGGGCTGCGTCGGCGACACGTCGCGGCGCGGGCCCGCGAGGCGCTCGCGCGCGTGGGCCTCGATCCTCGCTCGCGCAAGCCGGTCCGCTGCCTGTCGGGTGGTGAGCAGCAGCGCGTCGCCTTGGCTCGCGCGCTCGCAGGTCGGCCCCCGCTGCTGCTCGCCGACGAGCCGACCGG
>CBFGLP010001116.1:0-8280 GCA_965649595.1 uncultured Myxococcales bacterium
TGATCCTCGACGAGCCGACCGCGGCGCTCGACATCGACGCCGAGGCCGAGGTGTTCGAGCGGGTGCGGACGCTCGGATCGGGGCGGACGTCGATCCTGATCTCGCACCGCTTCGCCAACGTGCGGCTGGCGGACCGGGTGATCGTGCTCGAGGCCAGCGGGGTGCTCGAGGACGGGACGCACGAGGAGCTGATGGCTCGCGATGGGGTGTACGCGGCGATGTTTCGCAAGCAGGCGCGGGGGTACGCGGAGCAGTCGGCGGCGTAGCGCTCTCCGATTCGCGTCCAACTGTTCGATCTCGGTCCCAACCGAGCTGTTGCCAACAAAATCGTTGGATAGCACGCTGCCCCCACCATGGGCCCCCTCGCCAGGCTCGGCATCGTGTTCCGGCGCGGCTTCGGCCGCGTGACCCCCGAACCCTTCGTGCTCGCTGTCGCGCTGACGGTGCTGGTCCTGCTCGCCGCCCTGCTCATCGGCGATTGGCCCGGCGCCCCGAACGACCAATCCACCCCAGCCCGCATCGCCTTCGCCCTCGAAGGCTGGGCCGGCTCCGGCATGTGGAAGCTGCTCGCCTTCGCGATGCAGGCGACGATCATGCTGGTCGTCGGCACCGCGCTCGCCGAGACGCCGGTGTTCAAGCGCGGCATCTCCAGCATCGCCCGCTTCGCCCGTGGACCTCGCTCGCTCGTCGCCCTCACCTGTGTGATCTCGATCGGCCTGTCCCTGATCAGCTGGTCGCTGAGCCTGATCGGCGGCGCGCTCTTGGCCCGCGAGGCCGGCCAGACCGCCAAGCGCGAGGGCTGGTCGCTGCACTACCCGATCCTCTGCGCGGCGGCGTACTCGGGCCTGATGACCTGGCATGGCGGGCTCTCGGGCACCGCTCCGCTCAAGGCGACCAACGAGAAGGACCTGCTCGAGGTGCTCGGCCCCGAGCTGAGCGCGAAGGTCGGCACGATCCCGCTCGACGCCACGCTCTTCTCGCTGCTCAACCTCGTGGTCACCGGTGGGCTGCTAGTCATCGGCCCGCTCTTCTTCGCCCTGCTGACCCCCAAGCACGGCAGCGACCCCGACCCCCAGCCTGCGCCCGAGCTCGAGCCCGAGCCGAGCGTCGAGCTCGAGCGTCCGCCCGCCGACAGGGTCGATGCGATCGAGCGCTCGCCGATCGTCAGCTGGGTGCTCGCGCTCCCGCTGCTGATTGGCTTCGTGCTGCTGATCTCGAGCCGCGGCGTCGGCCAGCTCGACCTCGACACGGTCAACCTCGGCTTGTGGATCGCGGCGCTGCTGCTGCACGGCCGCCCCGATCGGTTCTTGGCGGCCTGCGACAAGGGCATCCGCGGCTGCGCAGGCATCGTGCTGCAGTTCCCGCTCTACGCCGGGATCATGGCGCTGATGGCCGCTTCGGGCCTCTCGGCCCTGCTCGCCAACCTCGCGACCTCGGCGGGCCCCGACCTGCTCCCGACGATCACCTTCTGGAGCGCCGGGTTGATCAACCTGTTCGTGCCCTCGGGTGGCGGCCAGTGGGCGGTGCAGGGGCCGATCATCATGCAGGCGGCGATCGACACGGGGACTCAGCCCTCGGCGGTGCTGATGGCGATGGCCTACGGAGATCAGTGGACCAACATGGTCCAGCCCTTCTGGGCGCTGCCCCTGCTCGCGCTCACGGGCGTGCGGGCGCGCGACATCGTCGGCTACACCTGCTTGTGGATGCTGCTCGGCGGGCTGTGGATCAGCCTCGGGCTGCTCGTGCTCGCGTAACCAAACAAGAAGGGCGCCACTTGGCGCCCTTCCTCTACACGAGTGCCGGGACTCAAACCCGGACGCTGCCGCGGCCGAGCGCCTCGCGGACCTGCCGAGGATCGACTTCCACGTTCTGCTTGACGAACCACTCGATCTTCTCGGGCAGCACCTCCTTGACCTTGCGCTTTCGGCTGCCGCTCCAACGTTCGGGGGCGCCGGTGTACCCGAGCTCCTTCAGTGCGCCGATGATCTTCGAGTACTCGAGGTCCCTAATCTGACCCTTGTCGCGCTTGAGGGCGCTGATGATCTCGTTCATTCCGGTCTCCTCTGCGGATCGCAGCTCACATTGCCGGTCCACCCGACGCGGGTCAATCGACCTCGCAGTTCCCGCAGCAACGCCTATGGGACCGCCCGTTAGGGCGTTTCAGCGAGGCACCGTCGCGGCGGTCGGGGGCTGTCGCGAGGGGGTGGGGACGCTTCCAAGCCGTTCCTCTAGCTTTCTCGGTGAGCCCCACGACTGGCTTCGCCAATTTGTCTGACGGCCGCCAAGCCTCCCGAGCTCGTGCTTGCCAACGCTCGGCGTCGGCTATCATGCCGCGCGATGAAGGTGTCTCGCTCCCGCTGGCTCTCGCTCGCGCTCCCCCTCCCGCTCGTGCTCGCTGCCACCACCGGCTGTGGTCTCACGCTCACGCGCATCCAGACCGCCCACGACAAGCCGGCCAACGTCGCGGTGTACTTCAAGGTCGAGACGACCCAAGGCGAGCCGGTCGGCGGGATGACGGCCGAGCAGTTCGAGATCTACGAGGACGACGAGCTGGTCTCGACGCTCGAGAGCCAGCAGACCATCCTCAACCCCGAGGTCGCGGCCTCGCACTACACTCTGCTGCTGATCGACATGAGCGGCTCGGTCGTCGACTCCGAGGACGCCGCCAAGGTCACCGAGGCGGCGCTGCTGTTCACGCAGGAGGTCGAGGCCAACAACAAGGTCGCGATCTATGCGTTCGACGGCGAGGAGGAGATCCACATGCTCAGCGACTTCACGGGCTCGGCCGGCGGCGCGTCGGCGCGGGCTGGCTCGCTGCAGTCGTTCTCGCCCAAGGACAAGAGCACCAACCTCAATGGCGCGATCGTCCAGGGCCTGCAGGTGCTCGACGAGGGGCTCGAGAAGGCCGAGAACCCGCTCAAGATCGGCACGATGGTCGTGTTCACCGACGGCACCGACCGCGCCGCGCGGGTGTCCGACGACGAGATGCTCGAGGCGGTCCGCAACACCCCCTACGACGTGTTCGCTATCGGGCTCGGGGCCGAGCTCGACGAGAAGGACCTCGGCGCGATCGGCAAGAGCGGCACCGTGCTGGCCAAGGACAGCAACGAGATCCAAAAGGCGTTCGAGACGATCGGCAAGAAGATCGAGCAGCTGACCAAGAGCTACTACCTGCTCAGCTACTGCTCGCCGGCCCGCGCGGGCGAGCACACGGTCACGGTCGTCGCCAAGCACACGCCCGAGGGCAAGAAGAGCGAGATGAAGGGCTCGCTCGAGACCGAGTTCGACGCGACCGGGTTCGACAAGGGCTGCGATCCCAACAAGAAGCCCAAGTTCGACATCACCAAGGGCGACATGGTGGGCGAGAGCGACAAGGGCAAGGGCAAGAGCAAGATCAAGCCCAAGGCCAAGGCCAGCGCCAGCGCTAGCGCCGAGAAGTAGACGACGCAGAAGAACAGGCTAGGCCGGCTCGATCGTCAGCACGAACGAGCCGGCCCCGTTGTAGCCATCGACGAAGATCGCGATCCGCTGCCCAGCCTCGAGCTCGACCACGAGCTCGGACCACAGCTCGGCGCCGAACTCGGACAACGAATCGTCGCTGCAGGCCAGCTCCGGGCCACCGCACTCGTCGGCGCGCACGTAGAGCATCGTGTCGAAGTCGGAGCCCGCGAGGCTGATGCGGACGCTGCCGGTGGTCGGGGCCGTCCACAGGAACTCGCGCTCGGGCGCAGGGCCGCTCGCGCAAGAGCCCATGTGCTGATCGCCAGCAGCGACGGTCGTTCCTTCGACCGTGACCGGGAAGCTGACGAGCTCGACTCCGCAGTCCGTCATCGGCATTGGAGGATCGGGATCGGGCAGGTCCGGCGACGAACCGCCGCCGCCGCCGATGTCGAGCAGCGGGCCCGGGTTGTCTTCGTCGCTGGTCTCGCTCGGAGCGTCGTCCTTCGCATGCGAGCCGGACTCGTCGTCAGCCGCGCTCGAGAGATCGTCGCCGCTCTCCTCACCGAAGCGCTCGAGCTCGGCTGGCCCCGCGGGCCCGCACGCGAGCGCGACTGCGAAGGGCAGGGCTGCGCCGAGGATCGGGCAGCCGCGGTGGAACGAGAGAGCCACTCGCTGCAGTGTAGCCCCGAGTCGCGAAAGGCCAGCATGTCCGCGGCGCGCGACCGCTGGGCCGCGTGAGTCCTGTCTCCCCTGTGCGGCGAAGGGGAAGCCCAGGTCACACCATCAAACGAACGCTTTGCGCCATCCTCTGGCCGTGGACGGCCTTCGCCAACCCGTGTCCCTCGAGGGCGTGCTCTTCGGGCTGCTCTGCTATGGCGGCTTCATCGTCGCGCTCTTCCTGCTGACCAAGCTGCTGCCAGGCAAGAAGGAGCAGGGCCAGCCGCTGCCGGACGGTAGCCGGTTGACCTACCGCATGAACGGCATGGCCCTGTTCGTGGCCACGCACATGTTCGTGTTCGTCGGCGCCAAGCTGTTCGGGCTCTCGCTCACGCCGCTGCTGCGAGAATTCTGGTCGCTGCTGGTCGCCGCGAACCTGATCACCCTCGCGTGGCTGGCGTGGATGATCGCGGCCGGCAACAAGCGGCTGGCCAAGGCCGCGGCCGAAGGCAAGGAGGATCCCGAGAACCTCCACCGCGGTCCGCTCGCGCGCCTGTGGTACGGCATCGAGCTCAACCCGCAGCTGCTCGGCGTCGACCTCAAGGTGTTCGCCTACCAGCCCTCGCTGATCGGCCTCGGCGTGCTCAACGTCGCGTTCGCGTTTGCGCAGTACGAGCAGCTCGGCACGCTCACGCCCCAGATGCTCGCCTACCAGTGCTTTTGGTGGGCGTACCTGTTCACCCACTATTTCTGGGAGGACAACGTGCTGTCGATGTGGGACGTGATCGCCGAGAAGTTCGGCTTCATGTTGCTGTGGGGCGACCTCGTGCTGGTGCCCTTCTTCTACAGCATCGCCGGCTGGTACCTGCTCGCGAACCCCGAGCCGATGTCGTGGTTCGCGGTGCTCGGCATCGCGGCCGTGCACGCGCTCGGGCTGTGGATCTTCCGCGGCTCCAACCTGCAGAAGAACCGGTTCAAGAAGGACAACAGCACGATCATCTGGGGCAAGCCCGCCCAGACGCTCGGCGGCAAGCTGTTGATCTCGGGATGGTGGGGGATCGGACGGAAGATCAACTACACCGGCGAGATCATGGTCTACACCTCGTTCGGGCTGACGACCGGGTTCGCCTCGATCGTGCCCTACCTGCTGCCGCTGTGGCTCTGCGTGCTGCTCTCGCAACGAGCCTGGCGCGACGAGAAGCGCTGCCAGCAGAAGTACGGCGACTTGTGGGTCGAGTACACGAAGATCGCCAAGTTCCGGATGGTCCCGTTCTTGTACTGAGCCGCCGAGTCAGCCCGCCTGGGCTGAGCCGCCGAGTCAGCCTTCCTGGGCTGAGCCCCGAGTCAGCCCTCCTGGGCTGAGCCGCCGAGTCAGCCCTCCTGGGCTGAGCCGCGGGTTGGGCCGAGGGGCGGGCTCGCACCCAATAGCTGAAGGGCTGCCTGTCTAGGCCTCTCGAGCCGAGACAAGGGCGAGCGGACTGGCGCTATCATCTCGTGCCGATGCCCGAGCCGACCCAGGCCCTGACCCTTCCTTCCGGGCGCCTCGTCGAGGTCGAGGCGCCCTCCGGTCGTAGCGAGCGGATGATCGTCCGCAGCCCCGAGGGCACGATCGAGCTGACGATCCGCTTCACGGCTGCGGGACCAGTGCTCGAGCTGAGCGCGGCCGCGCTCTCGCTTCGCACCGAAGGCCCGCTCAGCCTCGACTGCGATCAGCTGCGCCTGCACGCGCGGCGTGGGCTGAGCCTCTCGACCGACGGAGATCTCGAGCAGCGGGTCGGGGGCGATCAGCGAGTCGCCGTCGCCGGGACCAGCGAGCTGCACGCCCAGCACGTCGAGATCACGGCCGAGGAGGGTGACCTCGAGCTGCGGGCCGACAACGACGCGACGCTCGACGGCAAGCGCGTGCTGATCAACTCGTGAGCGCGGGGCGGCGGCAATGATCTTCGACGAGCTGATGGCGGAGCAGAAGCGGGTCGTCCAGGCGTTCCTGGACAACCCGACTCACCCCTTGATGATCCTGCGGACCGAGCCGGACCTCGAGCTGGTCGTCGCCCGGATGCTCGCGCTGTGGGGGGAGGACGACGAAGACACGGGCGGCGAGACGATCGCGTTCGGGATCTCGGCGCCCTTCGTCGACGCCGAGCAGTTCTGCAGCGTGGCCGAGGGCCAGCTGAGCGAGACGATCGACGAGCTGGTCGCGGCGTTCGCCGAGCAAGGCGAGGAGCTGCTCCTCCCGCGCGGGATGGCCCGCGGGCGCGCGTGCCCGCAGGCGCGCGTCGAGGTGCTCTTCGCCGAGCTCCTCGAGGGCCTCGCGCGCGGCTTGGCCGGCTGGCACAACCGCACGCTGATCGCGATCCGCTTCGACGAGATCGCCAAGGTCGACGCGTGCGTGGAGATGCTCGCGCGGATCAGCCAGGCGATCGCGTCGCCAAACCTCAAGCTGGTCGTGCTCGACTCGCGGCCAACCCCTCGCCTGCCGCCGCTCGAGCTGCAGCGCGACCGCCTGATCATCGACAGCTTCGAGCCGCGCGTGCGCGACATGGGCGGAGCGCTGCAGAAGGTGATCGAGCACGATCGCCGCCGGGTGGTCGCCCTGCGCGTACGCAATGACGACATCGAGCCGCTTTGGCACCTGCTCTGGGACCTGCGCAAGCGCCAAGGTCTCGCGCTGCGGCCCTTCTACGTCGAGGCCGAGTTCCACACGCGCCTGCAGTTCGGCAACCACATCTATCAGCGGCTGATCAGCGGGCAGGCCCCGCCGCCGCGCTGGGCTGGCGAGGGGATGATCGTGAGCGACGTGATCCCCGAGCTGAAGCAGGCTCCGATCACCGATCTCCCGCCCGACCTCTACGACCAACGCTCGATGCAGCTGCCCGAGGCGACCTTCACCGAGACGGTCGAGCGAGCGCTCGAGCGGCTCGGTGACGTGTACGTGTGCATCGTCGTGCGGCCGCATCGGACCGGCAGCGTCGAGGAGTGGCAGAGCTTCGTCCGCCAGCTGTCCGCTCAGGCGGTCTCGGCCCGGGTCACATGGATAGTCATCGATGTCGACGGCAGCGCCCCGCTGCCGCCGGCGCAGGTCGATCGCTTCGCGTGGATCGAGCACGAGTTCACGATGGGCGCGCCGGAGCTCGAGACCGGGCTCGAGAAGTCGTTGAAGCTGCCGGACCTGCCCGCGCCGATGCGGATCCAGTCGCTGCTGATGCTCGGCGGGCTGTGGGCGGGCAAGGGCCGAGTCGACGAGGGCATCCAGCTGCTCGCCGAGGGCGTCGACCTCAGCGAGAGCGAAGGTAGCCCCGAGCAACGCGGGGCCGCCTGGTGGTTGATCGGCAACGCGCTGCAGCGGGCCGGCTCGATCGCCCCGGCCCGCAACGCCTACGTCGAGGCGACCAACATCTCGCTCGACTCGGGCAACGACATGGCGACCGCCAACGCGCTGATGAGCCTCGGTCACACCTACTTCCTCGACGGCGAGTACGGCCAGGCGCTCCAGACCTACGAGGTCGCGCGGACCTATTGGCAGAAGGTCGGGCAGACCTTCGGGGCCTGCAACGCGAGCATCTGGATGGCCGAGGCCTACCGCCAGGGCCAGCACCCGGCCGAGGCCGAGCAGATCCTGCTCTCGGTCTACGCGACCTACCGCGCCATGCAGGAGCCCTTCGTAGACATGGCCAAGCAAGGCATGGCCGAGGTCCACGAGCGCCTAGCGATGCTCTATCGACAAGTCGGCCGGCTCGACGAGGCGGCCATTCACCACCACAACGCTCGCGAGCTCGGCTGCATGGGCGTCTCGGAGCAGCCCGCGTGAAGGGAGGTCGCTGAGCCATGGGTTGGGGTGGAGCAATCAACGGCGCGGGCAGGGTCACGGAGAAGCTCGCGGCCCCTGCTGGCGAAGGCGCGGCCGTAGTCGCGCGCGCGGCTCGGAACGCGGAGAACCAGGGCCAAGGAGGTCAGGGAGGTCAAGGTGGTCAGGGAGGCCAGGGCGGCCAAGGTGGTCAGGGCGGCCAAGGTGGTCAGGGCGGCCCGGGAGGATCGGGCGGCGGAGGTGGTGGCGGCCCTGACCACCTTGGCCGCCCTGACCACCTTGACCTCCCTGACCACCTTGGCCGCCCTGACCACCTTGACCTCCCTGACCTCCTTGGCCCTGGTTCTCCGCGTTCCGAGCCGCGCGCGCGACTACGG
>CBFGLP010001117.1:0-2496 GCA_965649595.1 uncultured Myxococcales bacterium
GCGAAGCGCCCGAGCGGTGCCGGCCGGCCGAGCTCGAATGGCGTCAAAGCAGCGAGAGCAGCTTGACCTTCAGGTACTTGCCCTCGGGGAACGCCGCGATCACCGGGAAGTCGGGCGGCAACCCACACTCCGCGATCACCCGAGCGAAGCGCCCCGCGCTGGTGCAACCCTCGCCGACCGAGGTCAGGAACTCCTCCTCGGTCACGCTCGCCGCGTTGGCGACCGCCAGCACGTCGCCATCGGGCGCGACCACGTGGGCGATCGCCTCGGCGAGCTGCGCCCAGCCCGAGAGCGCCGAGAAGGTCGAGCCCTTGACCGTCGAGAAGGGCGGCGGATCGACGACGACCAGATCGAACACGCGCTCGCGCTGGCGGAAGCGCTCGAGGAACTTGAACACGTCGCCGGTCAGCGCCTCGCAGGCCTCGGGGTCCATGCTCGACGCGGACAGGTTCTGGCGGCAGCGCGCGTGCGAGCGAGCGGCCGCGTCGACGTTGGTCACCTCGCTCGCGCCACCTCGCACCGCTCGCAGCGCGAGCGCGCCGGTGAACGAGAACAGGTTGAGCACGCGCTTGCCTTTGCTGACGCGCTCGAGCAGGCGCCGACCTTCGCGAAGATCGAGGAACAGCCCCGGCGAGACCGGAGCGGTGACGTCGACGAGGAAGCGCAGGCCGTCCTCTTCGACCTCGAACTCCGGCGGCGCCAGCTTGCCGCTCAGGTGGGTCGCCGGCGGCCGCTTGCTGTCCTCCGCCGCGACCGCGCGCGTGCGGTCCTGCAGGTAGATGCCCGCCGGCTCGAACTCCTGCTCGAGCAGCGGGATCAGCCGATCGAGCGAGGCCTCGGCCGCGCGCGCGTATTTGTACACGAGCAGGAACTCACCGTAGCGATCGACCGCGATCCCGGGGAAGCCGTCGGCGTCGGCGTGGATCAGTCGGCACGCGCCGGCGAAGCTCGCGTCGACCCAGCGGCTTCGGTGGGCCTTGGCCGCGCGCACGCGCGCGAGCATCTCGTGCTCGTCCCAGCTGAACTCGGGCGCGTGCGAGACCATGCGAAGCGCCACAGCGCCTTCGGGCTCGTAGAGCGCGAAGCCCAGCGGCGCGCCCTCGCTGTCGGCCACGGGGACCAGCGCTCCTGCCTCGAAGCCGGACAGCGGTCGCAGCAGCGTCTCGCGGAAGATCCACGGGTGGCCGGCCCGAACGAAGCGAGCAGCCCGTTCCGGCACCTTGGCGCCCGCCGAGCGGACACCTGGCCGGAACGGCTCGGGCTTGCGTCCACGACCTCGCGCGGGAGCTTGATTGGCGTGGCCACGCTTGCCATCGCGGCTCGGGGGGGCAGCAGAGGGCTTCGGTTTGCGCTCGCTGCGCTTGTCTCCGACGCTCATGGGCGCGCAGGATAACCGACCGGAAACTTCGGTCCAGCCTCGCTGTACGCGGCGATCGAAGCGCCCAGCGTTCCACCACTTTCGTGTAGCCTGAGAACGCTCGAGCCCATCCAGCCGAGCGCGCGACCATCAGCAGCTCCTTCGTCCCCGATGCTGACCGGTCCTCCACGAGAGCGAAAACATGGCCTCCGATCGTATCGGCGAACTCCTGGTCCGTGAAAACCTCATCTCGACCGATCAGCTCCGCCAGGCGCAGGTCGACCAACGATCGACCGGCAAGCGGCTCGCCTACAGCCTGACGCGCCTGGGCATCCTGGCCGAGCAAGAGCTGACCGACTTTTTGGCCAAGCAGTACGGGGTCCCTTCGATCAGCCTCGACGAGTTCGAGATCGATCCCGAGGTCATCTCGCTGGTGGCCAAGGAGGTCGCCCTCAAGCACGTGCTGATCCCGGTCCAGAAGGCCGCCAACACGCTGATCGTGGCGATGGCGGACCCCAGCAACATCTACGCGATCGACGACATCAAGTTCATGACCGGGCTCAACATCGAGCCGGTCGTCAGCACCGACGCCGCGATCGAGCACGCGATCGAGCGGCACTATGCAGCGCCGAGCGAGGTCGCCTCCTACCAGGAGGTGCTCGGCGACATGCACCTCGACGAGATCGAGTTCGAGGATGCCAGCGAGGAGGACTTCAACGCGCTCGACAGCCAGAGCGAGGCCGAGCAGGCGCCGGTCGTCAAGCTCTGCAACCTCGTGCTGGTCAACGCGATCAACAAGGGCGCGAGCGACATCCACATCGAGCCCTACGAGAAGAGCTATCGGGTCCGCTACCGGATCGACGGCGTGCTCCACCACGAGATGAACCCGCCGCTCAAGCTCAAGAACGCGATCACCTCGCGCTTCAAGATCATGGCCAACCTCGACATCGCCGAGCGGCGGCTCCCGCAGGACGGCCGGATCAAGATCAAGATGGCCAAGAACCGCGAGATGGACTTCCGCGTCTCGTGCCTGCCGACGCTCTACGGCGAGAAGATCGTCCTGCGTCTGCTCGACAAGGAGAACCTCCAGCTCGACATGACCAAGCTCGGGTTCTTGGCCATCTTGATCTTGATCCGGC
>CBFGLP010001118.1:0-4235 GCA_965649595.1 uncultured Myxococcales bacterium
CGACCACCGGCCTGCACCTGGCCGACCTCGAGCAGCTGCTCGGGCTGCTCGATCGACTGGTCGACTCCGGCAAGTCGGTCATCGTGATCGAGCACCATCAATCGGTGATGGCACACGCCGACTGGATCATCGACCTCGGGCCGGGTGCGGGCCACGACGGCGGGCGGATTGTGTTCGAAGGCACCCCGGCCGACCTGGTGGCGACGAGGTCGACGCTGACCGGCGAGCACCTGGCGGCGTTCGTCCGGTAGCGTCATCAGGCGGGTCCGATCGACCTCACTCGAACAGCTCGCGCTGGGCACTCGGACGACGAAAGGTGCTCGCTCGCGCTGGATTCGACCCGAGGCTCTCCATCGGCGAGCGAGCGAGGCCCAGGCGTCGACGATGGGTCTCGAACAGGGCCTCGATCGCAGCCCAGCGCGGGCCCTGGCCACGCATGCGCTCACCGAAGCGCGAGTCGTTGCGCTTGCCTCCGCGGATCTGCTCGATCGCGTGCAGGACCTTCTCGGCCCGCTGCGGTACGGCCTCGTGCAGCCGCTGCTCGAACACCGGCAGCACCGGGCCCGGCAAGCGCAGCATGATCAAGAACGCCCAGCGGGCCCCGGCTGCTGCGATGGCCTGCAGCGTGGCGGGGATCTGCTCGTCGGTGAGGCCGGGGATGACCGGACCGATCGAGACGCCCACGTCGACGCCGGCCTTGGTCAAGGCCTCGATCGCCTCGAGCCGACGGCTCGGCGGGCTGGCCCATGGCTCGATCGCGGCCGCCAGCTCGTCGTCGAGGATCGGGAGCGAGACGGCGACCGAGGACCAGGCCACGCGACCGAGCTCGGCGATCAGCTCGACGTCGCGCCGGACCAGCGCGCCCTTGGTGATGATCTGGACCGGGTTGCGATAGTCGAGGCAGACCTCGAGGCAGGCGCGGGTCAACCGGTAGCTGGCCTCGAGCGGCTGATAGCAGTCGGTCACGCCCGAGAACGCGAGCGTGTGCCCCTGCCAGCTCGGCTTGTCGAAGTGCTCGCGCAGCAGCTCGGCGGCGTTGGTCTTGACCACGAGCTTGCGCTCGAAGTCGGTGCCAGCCCCATGACCGAGGTACTCGTGGCCAGGCCGGGCGTAGCAGTAGGCGCAGCCGTGATAGCAGCCGCGATAAGGGTTGACCGACCAATCGAAGCCGACGTCGGGGCTGTCGTTGCGGTTGACGATCGACTTGGCCCGCTCCTCGAACACCTCGAGCTTGGCGTCGGGGGCCGGGCCGATCCACTCGACGTGAGTGGTGTGCCAGGGGTTGGGCGGGTTCGCTATCGGCCGCGGCATGATCGTGAGCCCGACGAGTCCCGGAATCTAGGGCCCCCTGGGGGGCCAAACGAGCCCCTGCGAACCCGTAACCAGCCCACCGAGGGCGCGCAGCGACCTCGCGGCCGCGAAGCGGCCGTACGTGGCTGAGTGCACGTCGCCTGCGGGGGGCATAGATTATTGCGCTACTGGGCCGCCGTCGACACCCGAGGGGCGCTCGAGGATCGCGTCGATGTCGAGCTCGTGCTCGAGGCCCAGCAGCTCGACGTAGGCGTGCAGGTGCTGGTACTCGGCGTGCGCGACGAAGCTGGGCGGGAGCTCGCTGGCGAGCCGACCTTCGAGCTCGCGCGTGGGGGCGTGCTCGTACTCGACGCCGCTGCGATCGATCTCGCTGACCAGCACGTCGATGATCGCCTGCAAGAGCTTGTTGTCGCCGACCTGCGGCTTGTAGAGCTCCGGCAGATCGAGCAGCGCCTGCGTGTCCCACAGCGCGGCGGCGTGGTCGAGGCGATTGATGATCAGGTCGAGCTCGGCGCCGAGTCGGTCGGACAGATAGGTGGCGAAGTCGGGGTTGCCGGGGGTCGGGCTGGCGAACGCGGTGCAGTGCAGCTTGGCCCGTCGCTGGGGATCCCACGCGACGTCGCGCGCCGCGGTGTTGTTGCCTTGCGTGTCGCACAGCCACAGCGCGACCAGGCTCGCCAGGGCGCCGCCGATGCCGTGCCCGCACACGTGGATCGGCAGGCGGCGATCGGCCGCGCTCGCGTGCACGCGCTCGGCCAGGAACTCGGGCAAGGTTCGACCGGCGCCAGGCAGCGGCTCTTCGGGGGTCAGGTCGCGGACAGCCTGGAGCGCGCGATCGAAGCCAGCCGCGATCGCGGGAGCCAGCGAGCTCGAGTTGCCGCGCAGCCACAGCCACGGCTCTTGCTCGAGGCACCCGAGCGTGTCGAGCAAGTGATCCCAAGCCGGCACCGGTCCGCCCGCGCGCACGACCACGCTGAGGCGATCGTCGGCCGGGTCATGGACCACGAACACGACCAGCGCGGGCATGCTCGGCTGCCACCACAGGCGATAGCTCGCCGGTCCCCACACGAGCGTATGCCCGCGCAGGGGTCGGAGCCGGTCGAGCCAGCCGACCACGCTGCGCTGCAGCAGCTCGCCCCGCGCAGCCGCGGGCCCGCTGATACCCGCGTAGCCGATCAGCGCCAGGCACAGGTGGACCTGCTCGAGGCTGGGGAGCGTGTCGCCGGAGTCGTCGAGCACCGCGGGGATGGTACGTCAGGGCCGAGACGTCGTCAGCGCGCGCCGACTGGCTGCACGCCCTGGCCCGTGGCGACCTCGAGCTGGGCCTTGGCGATGAAGTAATCGGCGACCGCCTCGACCGCGTCGCTGGCCGCGTCCGCCGTCGCTAGCTCGCGGAGGTTGACCAGCAGCAGATCGCCCGCGCCGAGCTGGAAGCGGTCCAGCTCGGCCCGAGCGAGCGCTTCGGCCAACGCGACCTGCTCGCCGGCCAGCAGCGCGCGCTGGTAGGCGGCGGTCACGGCCGAGTGAGCGTCCAGCACGTCGACGGCGATCTGGTTCTCCAGCAAGCGCAGCTCGGCGCCGAGCCGGCCGAGCTCGGCGCGGGCGATCTGGAGCTGACCTCGAGCCTTGCGCAGCGGGATCGGGATCTCGATCTCGACCGCCGCGACTAACTCGAAGGGTTGCAGCTCGACCGGAGCGACGCCGACGTCCTGCGCGACCCAGGCCCCGAGATCGATCCGCGCGCCACGTTGGTTTCGAGCGAAGCGCTGCTCGACCTCGGCCTGCTCGCGCTCGTCGAGCAGCGCTTGCAGATCAGGGCGCCGCTGGATCGCCGCCGCGACCTCAGCCTCGATGTCGGTCAGCTCTGGCGGGAGCATCTGCGGCATCTCGCTCGGCAAGCGATCGGGGCCGACCAACAGCGGCTCGCCTGCGGCGTCGCGGACGTAGAGCGAGAGCTCTAGCGAGGCTTTTTGAAATTCTCGCTCGGCCGCGACCACCCGGCCCTCGCGCGAGAGGATCGCCCGGCGATTGTCGGTCCCGACGATCGCCTCGATGCTGCCGAGCTCGATCTGCGCTCGTAGGCCAGCGTCTCGATCGAGCGCGAGCTCGAGCAGCGTGCGCTCGATGTCGAGGCGCAAGCCGGCGGCGACCCAAGTCCAGTAAGCCTCGGCCGCCTTCGCCTCGAGCTCGAGCAGCTTGGCGTCGCGCGAGTGCCCCTTGCGCTCCTGCTCGATCCGAGCCTGGCGAATGTCGGCTCGGGTGCGATCGATCCCACCATCGCGCCACAGCGGCAGCTCGACGCCGGCCCGCAGCTCGCCGCCCTGGGCGGTCAGCAGCTTGCCGTCATAGACCGGGAACTCGCCGACGCCGATCCGCCAACCAGCCCACGCGGTCAGGCCGTACAAGGGGGTCGGCTGCTCGAAGCGGACATCGATGACCCCGTTTCGGTAGTAGCCGAGCGGCTGGATCGAGCCGCGGGCCTTCACGGTAGTGTCGAAGCCTCCGCGCGCGGCCAGGAGCTTGGCCTCGGCTGCCTCGATCTCGAAGTCGGCCGCCTCGATACGGGGATCTAGCTCGACCACGCTGCGCAGCACGTCGTCGAGCGACAAGGGCAGCGTTCGCGCTCGTGCGTCGTCCAGCTCGGACATGCTCGAGGCCTCGGCCGCGGGGCTGACCGTCGACAGCTCCGGAAGCCGCGGCGGCGGAGCGGCCCAGGTCTGACGGGCAAGCCCGAGCCCCGCGAGCACGAGCAGCCCGGTGAGCACCGTCCCCAGCACGCTTGGCGTTCTCGTCACGCTCACTCGCCTCCGTAGTCGTCGCGCTTGGCCAAGCCGGTCTTCTCGCTGTCACTGGCGTAGGGATCACCAACTCGCGGGGCCGTGTTCATGGGTCCCGCGAGCCCCCTGTCCGACCCTCCGCCAACT
>CBFGLP010001119.1:0-3982 GCA_965649595.1 uncultured Myxococcales bacterium
GAAAGCGAGGTCGAGGGCCCGCAGCTCGAGCGCGTCGCGGTCGGGATCGAGGCGAATTGCCGGATCGATCTCGCCACCGTAGAGGGTCGGCGCGATGTCGTCACCGCCGCCAATCACGATCCCATCGAGCCCGTCCAGCGAATCCTCGCCGGGGACGATCCTGCGCGGCCAACCGCCGCCACGCAGGATCGCCAAGGCGTTGAACAACCACATTACGTGTGTTCGGCGAGATAGCGTGACTCCAATCTGCGGCCGCCGGCTCACGCCTCGGCCCCGACCCGCTCGGCCAGCGCTCGAGCGTGCTCGAGCCAATCGTCGGTGAATAGCTGCGGACGATGCTGCTCGTAGCGGCTCATCCCCTCGGCCAGCAGATCACGATCGGCGGCGAGACGCTCGACGAGCACCCACCGCCGCCACTCTTCGGCGAACGTCCAAGCAGCGCGATCGAGGCGCGTGTCGGGCAGACGATAGTGAAAGGTTGGCCGTGGGTTGATCTTCTCGCGCGGGAGCCGCTGACGCACGCGGGCGAGGTCGAGCTCGGCGAACAAGGGCAGCAGATCGATCTCGCGATTGCGGGTCGGGTTGAAGTCGAGGTAATCATCGATCAGGCCCGCGCGGTCGCGATCGTAATTGGGGTCGAGCACCAGATCGGCATAGGAGCGCGGGAAGCTGACGATGAATGGTGAGACCCGGCGGGTGATGTCGACGCCGATGTCCTCGCGCAGCCACGCGGAGAGCAATAGATAGGCGCGCAGGATCGCCAACAGGTGCTCGGTGCTGGTGCTGGCAACTTCGGGGTTGAGCTGGGTCCCGAACGCGGACAGCAAGCTGCGCCGTGTTCCTGCGGCCCCAGCGTCGCGCAGGGCCCCGAGGATCGGCTCGAGCTCGCCGAGGCGGTCCCAGGGCAGCGGCGGCGCGGCAATCTCGATCGGCGCCCAGGTCGAGCTGAAATCGCCGATGGTCGCGGCGAGCTCGACCTCGAAATTGCCTAGCGCCGTGTCTCGGACCTCGAGCCGATAGGGATCGGACCATTCGATGTGTCCGCCGAACAGCTGCTGCAATAGCTGCCCGGCGTGCCCGCAGTCGATCTCCGAAAACTCGATCTCGACGCCAACCCGGCGGGTCCGGCCATCCTCGGTTTGCTCCCAGGGCGGGCGGGCCAGAGCAGGTTGCGGCGCTGCTTCGCTCACGATGAGAGCATAAGTAGACTGCTAGCTGAGGCAAACATCCTCGCCCTATCACCACGCCGAGTGATTCCTACGAATGGCGGCACGCCCACGAGACCTCAGCGGTACGGGCTGCACGCCGCGCTAGTCAGCGCCAGCTCGAAGCGCTTGAGCTCGAGCATGGTCCGACGCAGCTCCGCCCAGGTCGTGTCGAGATCGGGCGCGGGCGCCCACAGGTGCTCGTCCCAGGGATCATCGGTGCGATCACAGCCGAACAACAGCTTGCGAAAGGGCCGTGCCGAGAGGCCCAGCTCACCGAGCAGGCGCTGCTCTTCGGCGCCGAGCCGACGCAGCTGGATCAGCCACTCCCAGATCGCACGTCGGACCTCGTAGAGCGCCGCGTCGAACTCGTCGCAGCGCTGCCGCCGACCCCAAGGGGTCTCGCTGAGCAGGGGCGTGCGGATCCGTCGAACGGGGGTCTCGAGCTCGAGCCGGAGTCGACGAGTCTCGAGCGCGACCGCAGCCAGAGTTGGCGTGAGGTGATCGGGGATCTCCAGCGTGTCGCCGTTGGTCTCCTCGAGCTCGCGGCTCAACGCCTGCTCGCGCCGATACCGTCGGTACCAACGGACACCCACGATCACCGGCACGACGCCACCCGTGGCCGCGACCGCCCAGCTCATTCGAGCGTACCTCCGGGCTCCACACTCTGAGCTTGGTCCAAGACTCCAGCACGCTCAACCCGAGGGGCCGAAGGCCAGCTTGCTGGCCGGAACCTGCGAAGGTCGAAGCGGGCGAGGTTCGGCTACCTGTCGCCGGGCTTCGTCCGAGCGAGTCGTGCGGGTATCCTCCAGCCCGTGACGCGCCAGCACGTCTGCCTGATCACGGTCTTGCTCTCGCTAGCCGCATGCTCGGAACCGAGCGCCCCGAGCGCTGCGGGTGATACGAACAAGTCCGAGAGCAAGTCGAAGGATGAACCGGGGACGGGAACAGGCTCGGCAACGCCCGCCCAGCCGGGTAACGGCCGCTTCACGGGCGAAGGCATCGTAGACCTCGGCAAGCTCTTGCACCGCACCCCCGAACAGGTCGAGGCGGTGTTGGGCAAGCCGAGCGACACCGGCATGCAGCGGATCTCGTGCGTCCGCTTCGTACCCGAGCGGGTGTTCTTCGCCTGCGAGCAGGAGGCCCGCTTCTATCCCTTCGCCAAGCTCGAGCGGATCGAGGTCGAGTACGAAGATGGCCATGCAGCCGCGATCAACCTGGTCGGCTTGCCTGGCGAGGGCGCGTTCGATCCCTACGCAGCCCTGAAGGTCGCCGGCCTCGAGCTGCCCGGCGAGCCCAAGCCGAGCAGCCCCGCGACCATGGGAGACAGCGGCGACAAGGTCGAGGTGTGGGACTGGGGTAACGACAAGGCGCGGCTCTTGGTCGGCAAGCGGCAGTATCGAGTTCGGCTCTCGGTCGTGAACGGCGACTGGAAGCGGAGCAAGCTCGAGGTGGTCGACAACAGCCCGCTGAGCGACGACGAGAAGCAGCGGATCAAGCAGCCCAAGAACCAAGCGCCCGCCGAAGGTGGAGCCGAAGCTGGCGAATCTGCTCTGGTGAGCGAGCAGCCGACCTGAGCCGGCTGGCGCGATTCGGCACGAGCGGTCGCACCAGCGCTGACTCTGCGGTTTCGTCGGCCCCGCGATCTCGTTAGGCTGGGCATGGAGGAGCAGCCATGTCAGCAGCCAATCCGCGCGTCGTCGAGGTCCCGGTCGTCCATGCGACGCGGGAGAACACGGCCGAGTACGGCATCTTCATCGGCACCGACGTGCCGGATGCCGGGCTCACGATCCCCTTCTACAAGGGCGCGGTCGAAGAGGGCTTCAACCTGCCCTTTCAGTATCACGAGCACGCGGTGATCCGGACCGCTCGCATCCACCCACGCAGCGGTCGGATCACCTGGCTCGAGCGACACATGCGGATGACTCAGCTGTTCATCGGGCTCGGTGACGCTCCGCTCGCGATGGTGCTCGGCAAGCCCAACCACGAGCAGGGCAAGGACGTGCCCGATCTCGATCAGGTCAAGGCGTTCATCCTGCCGCCGGGGCACGGGATCATGATCCACGTCGGGACCTGGCACGACTTCCCGATGGCGATCGATCGCCCGGTCACCGTGCTGACCGCGAACTCGGCCGAGGTCGTCGAGGCGCTCGCCAAGCAGGCGACCGCCGACGAGATGGACAACGGTGACGTGCGTAAGATCGACATCCTCAGGCACACCGGCGCAGTCCTGGAGGTCGCGCTCACATGAGGATCCGAGCGTTTGCGATCGACACCCGCGACCCCGGCGACGTCAGCGAGCTGCGACGGCTGCTCGACGATGGAGTGATCGCTGCCCACGAGGTGCTCGCCGTGATCGGCAAGACCGAGGGCAACGGCGGGCGCAACGACTTTACCCGCGGGCTCGCTATGCTGGCGCTCGAGCACCTGTTCGCGCCGCGCCTGGGGGTCGCGCCCGAGCAGGTGCAGGACCGGGTGATCTTCTCGTTCTCGGGCGGGACCGAGGGCATCGTCGCGCCGCACATGCTGGTGCTGACACGCTCGGACGATCGCGAGGCGCCCAAGCCTGGGGACAAGCGGCTCGCGGTCGGGATCGGCTACACACGGGAGTTCGCGCCCGAGGAGATCGGGCGGATGCCTCAGATTGCAGAGACCGCCCGAGTCGTCCGCGAGGTCGCTGGCACGCTCGGGCTCGAGTCGCTCGCCGACGTTCACCTCGTGCAGATGAAGGGGGCGATCCCCAACTTCTCCCCTGCGCAGGCCGAAGCGGCGCTGCG